>JAQVFY010000020.1 GCA_028696995.1 Patescibacteria group bacterium | reverse complement strand
ATTTTACTAATCGCATCACGATCAGTGAAAACCACTTCAATGTCGTCTATCCCACCGGTATCAACTGGTACAAGCAGATAATAATCAACTCCGCTTTCACTTGCCACCTTGGAAATTTCTTCCAAACCAACGTGCACGCAGGCCTCAGACTTAACTGATAATTCGTTTTTGGGGCAATCTTTGTTTGTAAGAATAAACCACAAAAAGAAAAAAAATACAACCGAGGCTACTCCAATAAACACTAAAAAATTTTTTTTCATTTTTTCCCTCCCTTTTTTATTATTAAGAACTATTAATTTTAATATTTTATTATATAAAATTATAATAAAAAGTCAATACCAATCTAATTAAGCCCTAATCTTTTTCAATTTGTAAAAAATCCTCAATTTTTTTAATGACAGTTTTAGGATCAATACCATTTTTTTTATTATAAGCTAACTGTTTAACTCGACGACGCTCCACCTCCTTAACTGCATTTTTTATAGAACCAGTAATATTATCAGCATATAAAATAATTTTACCAGAAACATTACGCGCAGCCCTTCCCATCGTTTGAATTAAAGAAGTTTGGCTACGCAAAAACCCTTCGCGATCGGCATCCAAAATTGCTACTAATGATACCTCGGGCAAATCTAATCCCTCGCGCAATAAATTTACACCTATTAAAATATCAAATTCGCCTAAACGAAAATTCTTTAAAATTTCAGTTCGAGCAATTGTCTTGGTGCCAGAATGAATATAATTTGATTTAATTTTTTCCTTTTTTAAATAAGCATCCAAATCTTCAGCTTGTTTCTTAGTTAAAGTATTAATAATAACTCGTTCCCCTTTTCTAATAATCTTTTGGGCTTCCAAAATTATATCGTTTACCTGACTATAATTTGTTTTTTTATTAAACACTGGACGAATCTCTATCTCTGGATCAATCAAGCCCGTAGGACGAATAACCTGCTCTGTTATTTGCTTGGATTTTTCTTTTTCAAATTTTCCTGGAGTAGCTGTAGTAAATATAACTTGATTAATTTTTTTCTCAAATTCAGAAAATCTTAAAGGACGATTATCTAGAGCTGAGGGCAAACGCCAGCCATATTTTATCAAAGTTTCCTTGCGACTACGATCACCAGCATACATTCCGCCAATTTGCGGAACAGCAATATGACTTTCATCGATTATTAATAAAAAATCAGGACGACCATCTTCATCTTTAGGAAAATATTCCAATAAAGAATCAGGTGCTTCACCAGCCAATTTGCCTGTTAAATGTCGAGAATAATTTTCAATACCATGACAATAACCTAAACTTCGAAGCATCTCCACGTCATAACGCACGCGACGCTCCAATCTTTCCGCCTCCAAATATAGTTTATTTTTCTTAAAATATTTTAAACGATCTTTTAATTCTTCTTGAATACTTTTAATAGCTTGCTCAATTTGAGGTTTAGTGGAAATAAAATGCTTGGGTGGAAAAATAACTATTTCTGGAAGATGTTCTAAAATATTTTTAGTTAAATTATCAATTATGGTTAGATCAGAAATAAACTGATCTTTTAATTCTAAACGATAAATAATATTTTCTGACATCGGACGAATTTCAAAAAAATCCCCTCGAACTCGAAATTGACCACGTTTAACATCGCCATTAACTCTATCAAATTGCATTTTTATTAACTGCGAAATTAAATCAGATCTTGTCATCGGTTTATTTTTTTCTAAATGAAGCGAAGCCTCCATATAACTAAGTGGAACTCCAAGATTATAGATACAAGAAACTGAGGCGATAATAATCACATCACGTCGAGAAAGTAAAGCTGAAGTTGCCCCATGACGCAAGCGATCTATTTCTTCATTGATCATCGCTTCTTTTTCAATATAGGTATCAGAATTTGGCAAATAAGCTTCAGGCTGATAATAATCATAATATGATACAAAATAATGAACGGCATTATTAGGGAAGAAATTTTTGTATTCGCGATATAGTTGAGCTGCTAGAGATTTATTGGGCGCCATTACTAAAACAGGCTTATTTATATCCTTAATAATATTGGCTATAGTAAAGGTTTTTCCACTTCCAGTGACTCCAAGAAGGGTTTGATAGTCAAAGCCCTTTTCTAGGCCCTTTTTAAGCCTTAAAATCGCCTCTGGCTGGTCGCCAGCCGGCTGAAAAGTTGATTTTAAGTTGAATAATGCTTTAGACATGCTTTTGTTTATATTTATCTAAAATTTAGATTCAATGCTCGAATTGATTAAGATTATAACATTATGATATTTTTAATTCAAATAAAAAAGACCCCAGTGACCCAGAGCCTTATTATAGTTGTGTTTCGTGTTTCACCTTTTATTTTTTTTTGCCAAGAATTATTCTCAATCCGGCAAATACTACCAAAATTGTTAGAATCGGCCCTATTAGTGGTCCGACTGCGTCCAAGGTTGAATATGTAAACACTTTTAGTCCCCTCGCCAGAGCGCTGGGGAAAATTATAGCTAAAACCAATCCTATTGCCACCAAAGAAAAGGTTAGTCTTCTTGGTGTTCCGAAAAAGTACCTCCAATAATTCATTTTTTATTATTATTTTTTGGTTAATATTTACAAATCATCAAAAAAATATAAAGACTTATAAATACTAACCAATATTTTAAAAGAACCATACAATAAAAAATAACTTTACACTATATAATAAATAAAAATAATTGTCAATAGACAGCGGTAATGCGCACATACATATGGCGGTTTTCATAAAAATATTAACAAATTATTTCAAACATGCCATACTAAAATATTCGTGTAAAATGAGTAGCACGATAAAACATTTTAAAAATAGATAAAGACAATTAAAAGCCCAAAAAATCACCATTAATATTTGAGAGATCTAATAAAGAAAAAACCGGCGTGCCAACACGCCGGTCTTTTTATTTATATATCAACATTAAAAAATTAATAATGATACCTCTTCCCTTTCTCAATGTTTACTGCTCGATAAATTTGTTCTAGCAAAATAACCTTAGTCATTTCGTGCAAAAAAGTCATTTTAGATAATGACATTTTTTTATAACCCGCTAAAATTTCAAAATCCAAGCCTAAAGCTCCACCAATAACAAAAATTATCGGATCATTGATAGAAAATATTCTTTTAGAAAAATTAATTGAATCCAATTCCTCCCCTTTCTCAGCTAATAAGAAAACCTCACTCTCTTTGTTTTTCTTCAAAAATTCCAAAATCTTCTGACTCTCTTGTTTTTTAACCATAGTCATATTTTTCTCCGAAAAACTTTTAGCTGGTAATTCTACAAATTCCAATTTAATATCTTTAGACAACCTCTTTCCATACTCCAAGATAGCCGATTGATAAAAACCCTCTTTAACAGCTCCAATGCTTAAAATTATTATTTTTTTCATTATATTAAAGTAAAAAGATAAGAAGCCAAAATTGGCAAAAATAAATTATCCAAACCAAAAAACAGTGAAAATTCTATTATTGTCAAAATTAGAGTTATTAATAAATAAGAAAAAATTAAAGGACCGCCACAACAACCATTTAAAAGCAATAATAAAATAAAAGTGGTTAAGAAAAAAACTAAAGAACCCTCAAGACTTTTGACCCCTCCAAAAACCTTAATCCTAAAAGAACCAAATAGAGACCCAAAAATATTAGCCAGGGCATCAGATAAGCCCAAAACTAAAATCCCAAATTGAAAAGACAAAACTCTATCTGGTAAGAAAAAAATAGCTGACAACATTACGCCCAAAGGATAAAAAATTTCCCCCCAAGATATCCGATTAACCTTATTTATAATCTTAAATAAATTAAATATCTTAAACATGGCAAAAATTCTGGCTAGAGCAAACAAAAAAGAAAAAAACAAAGAGATCATAATTATCTGCTGAAGAGAAAAGAAATAGGGAAAAAATATTATTATCACAGCTGATAAAATATGAATTATTTTTCTATTAAAATTATCCACCTTCTGCTGAAGAATAATCTTATCATTTTTTATTTTTTTAGAAATATTCATAAAAAATCTATTATCTTTATTTTTTTAAAAATTCCCTTCTCTTTTTCTCAGGAAACTTCTCAATAGCATAACGCAAAGTAGTTCTTGGAATATTTTTTATATTTTTTATCAAAAATTTTTTCAATCTAATATCATCTTTTTTTCCAGCTTCGCGCAACATCCAACCAATAGCCTTATGCATTAAATCATGCTCATCTTTCATTAAAAATTGAGCTAATTTAAAAATATCGGTCAAATCATTATTTTTAATAAAATAAAAAGTGCTAATAACGGCTATCCTCCTAGACCAGAGATTATTGGATTTAGCTAAGGTATAAAGAATTTTCCGATCTTTATCAAATAAATATTGACCTAAAATATTATAGCAACTAACATCCACCAAATCCCAATTATTAATGTTTTTAATATTTTTTAAATAAAAATCAATTATCTTTTTCTTATTTAAATCGTCAAATTTTTGATATTTTTTTACTAAAATCAAAAGGGCCGTAAGACGAAATTCATGATATTTAGAATTTAATAATTTTTGTAAATCACTTAAAGACAAATCAATAAAATCTGTAATAATTTTTCTCTGATCTACTACACTAATACCTAAAAAAATATCCCCCTCTCCATATTCCCCTGTACCGGTTTTGAAGTAGTGGGACAATATTTTGGCCTTAGCCGAGTTTTTCTTGCTTAATAATATTTTTTCTAACTTTAATATCTTATCATTCATAAAAATTAATAAAAAATAGAATAAAACAACTTCTTAATCAATAAATATAGACCTAAAACAAATAAAATAACAGTAGTTGTGGGAAAAAACTCTTTCATAGCAAAAAACCAAAAAATTAATACTTAATGGTGATACGATCTACTAAGATTGGAGCTCGTCTAAAAAATTTAGGTTTAAAAATTAATTCATAAGAATCTAGACCCCCTATTCCATCTAAATAAGCCCTGATTTGTTTTTCGCTCAAATTTACTAGATGCTCTCTATTGATAAGTCCATCTTCTCCGAGAGAGGAAGTTCGAGCTGAAAAATTAACTCGAAGTTCAGCTAAAGATTTATCTGGATTAAAACTTAATAATTCATAACTTAAAGATTCGCTCTCAACTTGAGATCTATCTTGATTAAAATCCAAGATGGCTAGTTTTTGTTTAATAACCTTAATAACATCTTCTTCGTTTAAAGTAATTATATTAACCACTCCTTTAATTTTAACAGAAAAACTATCAACCTCTTCTCCAACTTCATTACTAATCTCCACCTCCAAGGAAGAAGGATCTAAACTAAAAATACTTTTCTGAGAATTGCTGGTGCTAATTGCCTTTTCCTGGGCCTTTGCGACTATCTCTTGATTGACAACTTTAATAGCTTCATCAATGTCAGATTGAGAAATAAATTTATCTACTGCCTGATCAAAAGTAAAAGCCGAATAACTTTCGGCATAAATTTTATCCTGAATACCCTCCCATAAACCAGGGATAGTAAATTTTCCGGGAGCTATAGCCATATCAGCGGAATTATTATCAGCATAAATATCCACCTCTACCGAAGATCCAGCTGGAACATTAATAGTGTTTTTAATACGAAATAATTTATTATCAGCACTCAGCAACCTAGTTGTCGCCACTAAAGGCTGATTCTTGGAATAATTATTTATAATCTTAACCTTTCCACTAATTTGACCACTTAGATTTTTTTGACCGGTGCTAGGAAAATCTTTAACGACCTCTAATTCAACCCTATTAACTCCAGCTTTAACTGCCCGATCGATATTAACTTGAGCATTATCAGCATAAGCATAAAAATTTAAACTATCATCAATAGATTTTTGTTCATTTTTTACTAGCACCTCCAATTTAATAATAGAAAAATAAAAAACGGCAATAAATAAAATTATAACTAAAATCAAAAAGCGACTAATCATCTTGCGATAATAAGAAACCCTTCCAACATAATTTGTTTTTTCTCCAATTGAAGAATTATTTATCGCTGGATTGTCAGGATCATCTTTTATTTTTTCGGCCATAAGTCGAAAAAACTCTTTTTGCGAATCTAAAACTTCAGCCGGAATTTTTTTCTCTTTATTGCTTTCTTTTTCTTTAATGCTTTTTTTAACCTTAATAGGTTTAATAGGTTGATTTTTAAGAGGCATAAAATTGAATATTATGTAATTTAAAATTTAATTATGTTCTAAAAAAATAATAACATTTTTTTACAAATTAAACAATGTCAATAAGTTCCGGTAATTCACTTTGTAATTCATTTTTTAAAATTGAAGAATTGTCAACCTTAAATTCTGATTTAATCAATTTTTCTCCCTCCGGTAAATTAACCTTGAAATAAACAGTGTCCCCTCCTGGATAGGCCTGCAAAATTTCTTTTATTTTAACAAAAACATCTGGAATAATCCCCTTTTTCAAAATAATTCCCAAAGAATTACTGCTATTACTAGGAACCGTACTATAATTGGAATTATTATAATTATTATAACCATTGCCGTAATTATAAGTATTAGGATTAAAGCGTTTAGGAATTTTTAAATTTTTAAAATTAATTAAAATATTTTTCAAATCTTCTAAATCTAAAAACTGAGCCTTATTAACTAACAATTTTATCTCCCCGTCCTTATCGGAGACATTAGCATTAATAATAATAGCCCGACCCTCTTCCCAAAGATCAATAGTTTCTTTTAATATTTTAGGGAAAACTAAAAGCTCAATAAAAGAAAGCCCATCCTCAATCTTAACAAACAACATATTATCATTCTTCTTAGTAACAATCTTTTTAATAGAAGAAACTATACCAGCCGTTAAAACGTCCTGGTTTTTAAAATTTTTTAAATCTGAAATACTAATAATATCAGAACCTAATTTATTCTTAAAGTCATTAAAGGGATGTTCGGAGATATAAAGCCCCAATAACTCCTTCTCCCATTGTAATTTTTCATTATTTTTTATTTCTCTTTTTTTATCAAGACGAGGATAATTAAAAACCATAGATTGAGGAGCCTGAGCGAAAAGACTAGCCTGAGAATTATTTTTCATTTTAGATTTTTCTTTATTAAACTCTAATAAAATATCTAAACTTCCCAATAAAACTTCACGACTCTCAAATTTATCAAAAGCGCCACATTTTATTAAACTCTCCAAAGATTTTTTATTTAAATCTTTATCTAAAACCCTCTCCAATAAATCAAAAATATTTTCATAAGGACCATTAGCTTTTCTTTCTTTAATAATTTCTTCGACAATATGATGACCAACATTTTTAATAGCATTTAAACCAAAACGAATAGTCTTGATATCTTCCTTTTCAGAAACAGCTTTATTATCCAAAGTTCCGCTAGTTACTACAGTGAAAGAAGCAAAAGATTCATTGATATCGGGAGGCATTATTTCTATCCCCATCTTACGACACTCCTCAATCTCAATAGAAATTCTATCAGTATCATTTTGATCCGAAGTTAAAAGAGCAGCCATAAATTCAGCCGGATAATGAGCCTTGAGATAAGCAGTTTGATAAGCAATCAAGGCATAACAAGCAGCATGAGAGCGATTAAAACCATATCCGGCAAAAGGCTCAATAAAGGAAAAAATTTTTTCTGCTAAATTTTTATTAATTCCATTCTCCACACAACCAGCCACAAATTTTTCTTTTTGCTCAGCTAAAAGTTCAGGTATTTTCTTACCCATAGCTTTTCTCAAAGTATCAGCTTCTCCCCGAGTAAAACCAGCCAATTCTCGAGAAATTTGCATAACTTGTTCCTGATAAACAGCTACACCGTAAGTCTTTTCCAAAATTGGTTTTAATTTGGGATGTAAATAAGTCATCATTCGACCATGACGGCCACTAATAAAGTCTGGAATCCATTCCATCGGACCAGGACGATAAAGCGCAACCATAGCAATAATATGTTCAAATTCACTAGGACGTAAATCTTTTAAATAACGCTTCATCCCTCCAGATTCAAATTGAAAAACACCAGTAGTATCCCCTCTTTGAAAAAGTTTTAAAGCCTTCTTATCATCTAAAGCAATCTCATCGATATCAATTTCCACTCCCCTAGTATTTTTAATAATCTTAATAGCTGATTCAATAATTGTTAAATTTTTTAAACCTAAAAAATCAATTTTTAATAAGCCTAGGTCATCAACTGGATGAAGTGAATATTGCGACACAATACTTTTATCAGAAGAAGAAGCGTATTGCAAAGGAACATAATTAGTTAAGGGTTCTTTAGTAATCAAAATACCACAAGCATGAGTAGAAGCATGTCGAGCTACTCCTTCTAACTTTTGAGCAAAATCCAAAATTCTTTTAGCAGAAAAATCTTTTTTATAAATATCTTTTACTTCTGGTAAGTTTTCTACAGCCTCTTTGATTTTATAATTCATCGGAATCATCTTAGCTAATTTATCACAAAAATCATAAGGTTCATCCAAAACTCGACCTACATCTCGAATAGCCGCTCGAGCTGCCATGGTTCCAAAAGTAATAATTTGAGAAACATTATCTTGCCCATATTTTTCAGCCACATAAGCAATAACCTCGTCTCGACGAGTATCAGCAAAATCTAAATCGATATCCGGCATTGAAATCCTATCAGGATTTAAAAATCTTTCAAAAAGTAATTCATATTTTATTGGATCTAAATTTGTGATACCAGTAAGATAACAAACTAAAGAACCAGCAGCACTACCACGCCCTGGACCAACTACAATTTTCCTATCTTTAGCCCAATTAACCAAATCAGCCACAATCAAAAAATAAGAAGGCCAACCCATTTTATTAATAATCTCTAATTCATAATCCATTCTAGATCGAATTTCCTGTAAATATTCGCTCGAGACCTTAGGAAATCTTTCCTTAATTCCATCCTCACACCATTTTCGCAAATAACTAGACTGATCATAATTATCAGGAACGGCAAAATATGGTAAATGAACCTCACCCAACTGAATTTCAACATTACATCTTTCAGCTATTTTTACAGTGTTTTTAATAGCCTCAGGAACATCCTTAAAAGCTTCAATCAGCTCTTTAGGATCACGACAAGAATAATCACCATAACCCATCATTTTCATACGATCAACATCCTCTCTTTTCTTCTTATTCTGTAAACATAACAAAATATCCTGAGCCTCATCATCACCTTTTTCCAAATAATGAATATCATTAGTCACCACTAAAGGAATATTTAATTCCTGAGAAAATTTTATTAATTGCTCATTATTTTTCGCCTGCCCATCTAGCTCGGGGTGATCTTGAATTTCTAAATAAAAATTATCTTGACCAAAAAGATTATTGTATTCTAAAATTCTTTTTTTAGCCTCTTCCAATTTTCCTCCTCGAATTAAATAAGGAATCTCCCCACCTAAACAAGCAGTACAGGCGATCAAACCTTCATGATATTTTTCTAAAAGTTCCCAATCAATACGAGGCTTATAATAAAAACCTTCCAAGTGAGACAAGGAAGTTAATTTTATTAAATTTTGATAACCAATATTATTTTTAGCTAATAATAGTAAATGAAAATTTTTAGCGTCATCTCTAGTGTTTTTATCAAAGCGAGATTTAGGAGCTAAATAAGTTTCTACTCCAATAATTGGTTTTATGCCAGCCTTTTTGCATTTTTTATAAAACTCAATAACCCCATACATAACACCGTGATCAGTAATAGCTAAAGCTGGGCAAGCTTGTTTTTTAGCCAAAGCAATAAAATCATCTAATTTAGTTAAGCCATCCAAGAGTGAATAATGAGTATGATTATGGAGGTGAACAAATGACATAATTTGTGTTTATATTTTTTAAAACTTATTTTATTATAATTGATTTTTTAATATAAAACAATATTAAAAAACCAGGTAATCCCTGGTTAAATTTTATTCTCGTTATCCATCTCTTTCTTTATAACTGAGCGAATCAACGAAGCCAAGCCAATTATTAACATAAAGACCAAACCAGATATAGCAAAAACCATTCCAAATTTTAATAAAAACTCCTCCATGCTTCCTCCTTTTTTTGTTTTATTTTAATTATTTTATTTTCTTCAATATTCCAACTAAATCTTCGTCCGAATAAAAGAATATTTCTATTTTGCCACCTTTCTGCCCCCTCTTAATCTCAACCTTTGTCCCCAAAGAAAGCTGTAAAGAGTCAATAATAGCCTTATCACCATCACCGATAATAACTTTAGCCTTTTTAGTTCCGCCGTATTCTTTAATTAATTTATCTGTTTCTCGAACTGACAAATTATTGTATAATATTTTTCGGAATATTGTCAACTGCTTAAGCTCACTATCTAATCCTAATAGGTATTTGGCATGAGCTTCGGAAATTTGCCTTTTAATGAGAGCTTCTTTAATTTCTTTAGGTAGGGCTAAAAAACGTAAAGTATTGGTAATAGTAGATCGAGGTTTACCTAGTTTTTTGGCTAAATCATCTTGAGTTAAATTAAATTCGTTTATTAATTGATTATAGGCCACAGCTGAATCTATCGGATTGAGATCCTCTCTTTGTAAATTTTCAATTAAAGCTAATTCTAATTTTTCCTGATTATCAATCTCACGAATAATAACTGGAACCTCCGGCAAATTTAATTCTATAGCACTACGCCAACGTCTTTCTCCGGCTATCAATTCATAAGAACCATTTTTCTCTGGACTAATAATCAAAGGCTGAATAATACCATGCTCTTTAATTGATTCCACTAAACTATTTAAAGACACTGGATCAAATTCTTTTCGAGGTTGATAAGGGTTAGGAACAATTTTATTAGGGTCAACACTGGTTATCGGACTTTTAACATCAATCAATTCACCCTTTTTTTCATCTAAATTAAAATCAGAATAATCACTAATATTTATTTTTTTGGGAATAAGAGAGCTTAAACCCCTTCCCAATCCTTTATTGGCCATATAATTTTTATTTTAAATTTAAATTAATTATTTCTTTGGCTAATTCTTCATAAGCTCGAGCTCCAACTGACTTGGGATCATACTGTAAAATACTGAGACCATAGCTAGGAGCCTCAGCTAAACGAACAGTGCGAGGAATTATAGATTTAAAAACTTTATTCGGAAAATATTTATACAACTCATCCCTAACTAAAGATGATAAACGATTTCTTTTATCAAACATAGTAATAACTACTCCTAAAATACCCAGTTGAGGACGCAAATTATTTTGAATAAGAGAAATTGTTTCCATAAGTTGCCCCAAACCCTCTAAAGCATAATACTCACTTTGGATAGGAATGAGAACTTTATCAGAGGCTACTAAAATATTAACGGTTAACAATCCTAAGGACGGCGGACCATCTACAATAATATAGTCAAAATTTTCTTTTATTTCCTCCAAAGCTGAAAGCAAACGAAATTCCCTGTTTTCAACATCAACCAACTCTATCAAAGCTCCTGATAAGTTTACAGTAGCCGGAATAATATAATAATTTTTTTGTTTTGTTTCTATGATAACCTCAGAAATAGAGCGTTCTCCCATTAAAACATTATATATACCCTTTTCTATTTTACGATGATCTATCCCTAAGCCAGAAGTGGCATTAGCCTGAGGATCAACATCAACTAATAAAACCTTCTTGCCAAAATTAGCTAAATAAGCTCCGAGGTTCACTGAGGTAGTAGTTTTACCAACACCTCCCTTTTGATTAACAATGGAAATTATTTTTCCCATAAAATAAAATAAGAATTAATTACTCTAATATTATAATCTATCTAAAAAAAAATGGCAAATAAAATTTTGACATTTATAAAAAAATAATTTAAGATATCGTTGTATTAGCCGATGTGGTGAAACTGGCAAACACGCACGACTCAAACTCGTGTGCCGCAAGGCTTGTGGGTTCAACTCCCACCATCGGCACAAATAACTCCACCACCCAAAACCTCATTCCCTTGATAAAAAACGGCACTTTGGCCAGGAGTAATAGCTCGTTGCTTCTTATAAAATTTTACCCTAGCGGTATTATTTTTTTTATTATAATCAATTAAACACTTAACTGGTTTATGCTGATAACGAATAACAACATCAGCTTTTAAAGGAAATTTTAACTCCTTCAAATTCATCCAATTAACATTAGTCAAAGTCATCTCGGAATTATATAAAATAGTATCATTAAAATTTCTGACTACATATAATATATTTTTTTGATAATCAAATCTGGCTACATAATAAGGACCGTCCCCACCTATTTCTATTCCCCGCCTTTGTCCAATAGTATACAAAGGCAAGCCCTGATGCTCTCCTATTTTTTTATCCTCTCCTAATAAACGAATTTCCCCAGATTTCATTTTTAAATACTTTTTTAAAAAATCATTATGGCGCTTGCCAGAAATAAAACAAATTTCCTGACTATCACTTTTATCAGCTAGCAATAATCCAGCTTTTTTAGCAATTTGACGAACAGCCGGCTTCTTTAATTTTCCTAAAGGCAATATTAGTTTACTTAATTGTTTTTGACTTAAGGTGTATAAAAAATAAGTCTGATCCTTATTTTTATCAAGCCCCTTATACATCCTATACCTTCTCCCTTCTTTTTCTATATAAGCATAATGACCAGTAGCTAAATAATCAAAATTTAAAGATTGAACGTATTCCAAAAGACCACCAATCTTAACCTTTTTATTACAAATAACGCAAGGATTAGGCGTTCGACCACTAGCATATTCTTCTAAAAAATTATCTACTACTTCTTTTTTAAAAACTTTTGAAAAATTATAAGTATAAAAAGGGATTCCTAAATTTAAACAAAGCTTCTTAGCATCCATTTGAGATTGAAGCGAACAACACTTATTTTCTGAACTAAGCTCACTATTATCTTTCCAAAAATTTAAAAAAATACCCGAAACATCATAACCCTGATCTATTAAAAGCTTGGCACTAACAGCTGAATCAACTCCGCCAGAAATAGCTACTAAAACTTTTTTATTCTTTTTCTTCATAAAGAGAGTTAAAAATTCTTAAATATTGCTGAGAGGTTTTTTCCCAAGAAAACTTTGCTACTTGAGCTTGCCCTTTGGATATCAAATTCCTCCTAACATCTTCATCACTTAAAACTGTTTTTAAGGCTTGAAAAAGATCTTGAACTTTGTCTGGATTAATAAGTAAAGCACTATCTTGTAAAACTTCGGGTAAACTAGAAGTATTGCTAGCAATAACTGGCAAAGAAAAATGCATAGCTTCTAAAGGAGGGAAACCAAAACCCTCATAAAAAGAAGGATAAACAAAAACCTTGGCCTGCTGATAAAGCAAAGGCTTGCATTCATCATCCACGTAAGAAATAAATCTAATATCATCTTTATAAGGAGAATCTTGCCACTTCCTTTTAATTTCTTCTGTTTTCCAGCCCCAAGCTCCAGCTAAAACCAATAAAAAATTTTGGCCACTCTCACGTAATAAATTATAGGCTGAAATCAAGCCAATAATATTTTTTCGAGGCTCGATCGTTCCTAAATACAAAATATAATCACGATCAATTTGATATTTTTCTTTTAAATAATTAAAAGAAAAAACTTTCGATAATTGAAATTCCGGTAAGCCCGGATAAACCACTTCAACCTTATCCGGAGAAACTCCCAATAATTCAATGATATCATTTCTGGTATTATGAGAAACAGCAATAATTTTATCAAATTTTTTAATATTTTTTTTAATATCAAGGCTTCGATGCCAAAAATTCTTCCGAAAACTAAAAAACTCCGGATAACGCAAAAAAGATAAGTCATGAATAGTAATAATATTTTTACTTCGCCTAGAAAAAGATGAAAAATTAATATGAGGAGTATAAAAAATATCAACTCCACCAACAAGTTTATCTAAACGTGGATAATTAAATATTTTTTGCAATATATAATTAAAAATCTTATTAGGATATCTAGTGCTAACAATTTTTTCTTTAGGGATAAAATCGGGCAAAGAACTTTTTTTAAAAGAATTATAAAAAAAATAATAAGCCTGAAGCTTATCTTCTTTAATAATATTTTTTAGTAAATTGAAGGTAAATCTAGCCACACCACTATACTTTTTATCTAATAAAACTCTAGCATCCACTCCAATTTTCATAATTTTAAATTTTATCTTTATTATAAACTTGATCTATAAAATTCTTGATATTTTCCTTAAAATTGTCCAAAGAAAATTTCTTAGCATGCTCTCTAATTTCATAACTATTCCATTCTTTTTTGCCACTCTTTATATCTGTATAAAATTTTTGAACAACTTCAGATAAGGATTCAATGGTCTGTTCAGTAAAAAACATTCCGGTCTTCCCTTCTACCACAGTTTCTAAAGCCCCTCCTTTTTTATAAGCAATAACTGGACGTCCAGAAGCCATAGCTTCAACCTTAGAAATACCAAAATCTTCTTCTTGGGGATTTAAAAAGGCTAAACACTTACTCATCAATTCAGCCTTATACTCATCATTAACCCTACCTAAAAACTCAATATTAAGACAACCCTTAGCGATCTTTTTTAAGCGCTTTAAATCAACTCCATCACCAAAAACCTTTAACTTATAATCTCCTCCTAGCTTTTTAAAAGTTTCTACCACTAAATCTACTCTCTTGTAAGGCGCTAAACGACAACCAATCAAGAAAAAATCTTCTAAATCTTTAGAAATAAAAAATCTATCAATTTCTACTGGTGGATAAATAACAACTGAATCTCTTTTATAATACTTTTTAATCCTTTCTTGAACTGTTTTAGAATTAGCAATAAAAAAATCTACTCGATCAGCAGCTAAACGATC
>JAQVFY010000019.1 GCA_028696995.1 Patescibacteria group bacterium | reverse complement strand
AGATAGTTTATTATTAAAAACATATAATAAGATATTAATATAATTATAAAAATATGCCTGAAAAAATATTGTCAGCCGGTCTTATGGGCTTAAAGGTTCAATTAGTAGAAGTAGAGGCTGATGTTGGTGGAGGAGATTTAGGTCTTTTTTCTATTGTTGGTTTGCCGGATAAGGCTATTTTTGAATCTAAAGAAAGAGTTCGAAGTGCTATTAAAAGTATTGGAGTTCAGTTTCATCGACGTAAAATTGTGGTTAATTTAGCTCCGGCTGATTTTAAGAAACAAGGTCCTGGCTATGACCTACCGATAGCTGTAAGCATATTATCTATTCATTATGATTTAGCAGAAGATTTTGAGAAGGCGGTTTTTATTGGAGAATTATCTTTAAATGGAGACTTGCGTCCAGTTAGAGGAATTTTGTCTATTGTCGATTATTTAAAAAAAATAAAAATAGAAAAAATCTATCTTCCTCAACAAAATTCTTTTGAAGCCAAGCTGATCAAAGGAATAAAGGTTTTTCCGGTTAGAAATTTAAAAGAATTATTTTACCATTTGAAGCGTAAAAAAATGATAAATGAATTAGCTGATTTTAAAGTTGTTTTTCCTAAAGTTGATAATTTTTTTGATATGAAAAATATTAAGGGACAACGGCAGGCTAAGAGAGCTTTAGAAATAGCTGCTGCCGGATCTCATAATATTTTATTATTTGGTCCTCCGGGATCAGGTAAGACTATTTTAGCCAAGTCCTTGGTTTCGATTTTACCGTCATTAAATTTAGAAGAATCTTTAGAAATAACTAAAATTTATAGTATTGCTGGGCGCTTGGGGCAAAAAAGTTTAATTTTTAAACGTCCTTTTAGATCTCCTCATCATACGTCTTCCTCGGCTTCTATTTTGGGGGGTGGGGCTTGGCCAAGGCCAGGAGAAATTTCTTTAGCGCATCGTGGTATTTTGTTTTTAGATGAATTACCAGAGTTTTCCCGATCCGTTTTAGAGAATTTGCGTCAGCCCTTAGAAGAAGGTTTGGTAAATATTTGTCGAACTTCTAATTCTGTTGTTTTTCCAGCTAGGTTTATGTTGGTTTCGGCCATGAACCCTTGTCCTTGTGGTTATTTGGGGGATAAGAATAAAAAATGTATTTGTTCTCCGGGACAATTATTAAATTATCAGAAGAAAATATCTGGTCCAATTAGCGACAGAATAGATATTTTTATAGAAGTTCCACGAGTTAATTTTAATAATTTAATTCGGAGAGATTTAGAGGAATCTTCGATAGAGATAAAAAAGCGAGTAGAAAAAGCTAAAAATATTCAATTAGAGCGTTTTAAGAGTTTAAATATTTTTACTAATAATGAGATGAATATTGAGCATTTAAAGAAGTTTTGTTTTTTGGATAAATTGACAGAACAATTATTAAGGGAGGTAGTTGATAAATTAAGCTTATCAGCTCGATCTTATTTTCGAGTTTTGCGGGTAGCTCGAACTATAGCTGATTTAGCCGGAAATGAAGAAATTAGTTTTCATGATGTTGCTGAAGCTTTACAGTATAAAGCTCAATTAGGCAATTAGCTTGGCTTTTATTCTTTTGAAAAAAATGCTATAATAAATATAGTTAAACTTAATATTTAATGTCATATGAATAAAAAAATCTTTCTCATTTTATTATTTTTTGTTTTCTTGCTGACTATTGGCGCTGGTTGTAAGAAAAAAACTATGGAACAAACAACTGAGCCAATTACCTTAAATTATTGGAGAGTTTTTGATGGTCAAGATGATTTTGCTGATATTATTGCTAAATACAATGCTCAGCACCCTTATATCACAATCAATTATAGAAAATTAAGATATGAGGAATATGAGGCCGAGCTATTAAACGCTTTTGCTGAAGATCGTGGACCAGATATTTTTTCTATTCATAATACTTGGGTTAAAAAATATGAAAATAAGTTAGCTCCTTTACCAGAGCAGACTACTATGATTTTTCCAGTAACACAAGGCTCTATTAAAAAAGAAATAATTCCTGAAACTAGGGTCTCTCGGAGTTTAAATGCTAAAGAAATTAAACAGAGTTTTGTCGATACTGTTTATTCCGATGTTATTATTGATAACAAAATTTATGGATTGCCTTTGTCGGTGGATACTTTGGCTATGTATTATAATCAAGATCTTTTTGATCAGGCTGGAGTGATTGAGGTCCCTAAATATTGGAATAGAGAATTTCAACAAACCGTTAAAAAATTAACTAAATTAGATTTAAAGGGGGAAATTTTACAATCAGGCGTGGCCTTGGGTGGTAGTACTAACATTGAAAGATATAGCGATATTTTATCAGTTTTAATGATGCAAAATGGAGCGGTTATGGCCAATGATTCTGGTCAGATATTGTTTAACACCATTCCGGCTGTTTTCAAGGATAATGAGTATAATCCTGGATTAATGGCCCTTCGTTTTTATACTGATTTTGCTAATCCCGTTAAGGAGGTTTATTCTTGGAGTAATGACTTGCCTAGCTCTGTTAACATGTTTACTTCTGGTAAATTAGCTATTATGTTTGGTTATGCTTATCATTTGCCAATTATCAAAACAACTGCTCCCAAGCTAAATTTTTTAATAGCACCACTTCCTCAAATAGAAGGATCTAGTGTTCCGGTTAATTTTGCTAATTATTGGGTAGAAGTTGTTTCTCAGAAAAGTAAATATCAAAATGAGGCTTGGAATTTTATTCAGTTTATGACTAATGCTGATCAGGTTACTTCTTATCTTACCAAAACCAAAAAACCAACTGCTCTCAGATCTCTTATTGCTCAACAAAAAGAAGATTTGGATATCGGTATTTTTGTAGATCAGGTTTTAACTGCTAAAAGTTGGTATCGGGGCAAGGGCCCAGTATTGATGGAAAACTTTTTCGCTCAAATGATAGAAGCGGCCCTTAGTGATACGGAAAACAAAACTATGGAAATAATGAATTTGTATGCCAGCCGTATTCAGCAAACCATCAAATAATTTTTTAATTTTTAAATAAAAAATATGTTCAAGAAAATAATGTTAACAGCTTTTTCGATTTTGTTTTTGCTGGGACTTAGTCCAGCTCTGGTTAAAGCTGATACCACGACTTTAGTTCCTCAGGGGAGTTCTTATGACACAGGAAATTATCAATTAAATGATTTAGTCCAGGTTGGAGTTAATGTTACTGAAATTATTTTAGGAATAGTTGGATCTTTAGCTTTATTAATGTTTGTCTATGGGGGTGTTGTAATGTTAGTATCTGCTGGAAATAGTGAAAAGGTTACTCAGGCAAAAAATATTTTAGTAGCTTCGGCTGTTGGTTTAGCTATTGTTTTTGCTAGCTATATTATTATTCAGTTTGTTATGGGTGCTTTGGGTGTTAGCTGGGATGGTGGAATTAAATTTATCGTTAAATAACTTAATTTTATGTCAGGATTTGTAAAAAGGTCGGTTTCTATAGATCAGGATTCTATTGGTAGCTATATTAAAAAGATTAGAGAGCGTAAAGGATTGGATATTTATAATATTTCCGATAAAATTGGAGTAAACGTAAAATATTTAATTGCTATTGAAAATGGTAATTATAAGGATCTTCCCAAGGGTATTTATAGTAAAATATTTTTTAAAAAATACATAGATTTTTTAGGAGTTAGGTACAAAAATATTGTTAATGATTTTGTGAAAGAACAAAATCGTAGTCAAAATTTTGAGAGTAATATTTTTTTTAATCGAGTTGTTGATTGGAAAAACTTATTATCTTTTCCTAAATTTTTAAGAAATATCTTAGTATTTTTTATTATAATAATTTGTTTTTTTTATCTCTTATTTTATTTTAGAAATATTTTTTCTCCACCTTCTTTAAGTGTGGAGTCTCCTTTAGAAAATCAGATTATTAATGATTATTATATTAAGGTTGAGGGAGAAACTGAACCAGAAAGCGAGGTTAAAATTAATGGTCAATTGATACTAATAGATCGGGATGGAAGTTTTTCAGAAGGCATTCATTTAAAATCTGGGGTTAATATTATTACTACTACTTCTAAAAAGAAATATAGTAAAGACAATGAGGTCGTTCGTCGAGTGTTGGTAGAAGAGATTAAAGAATAATAAGATAATTTAAATTTAAAATAAAAAATATGATGACTTCTAAAAATAATTTACTTAATGTTGATTTTTTAATTGATAAAGTGATTAGTGCTGACAATGAAAAAATAGCTGATTTGGGTTGTGGCTCTTTTGGTTATTTTACTTTTCCCTTAGCTAAAAAGATTTCTCGTTATGGTAAGGTTTATGCCGTGGATATTTTAAAAAGCAATTTAGAATCAATCAAAAATGTTGCCAAAACTGAAAATTTATCACAAATAGAGACAATTTGGAGTAATTTAGAGATTTATCGAGGAACAAAAATAGAAGATGCCTCTTTGGATGCTGTTTTATTGGTTAGTATTTTGCATCAATCAGAAAAATATATTGACATTTTAAAAGAATCAGCTAGAATGCTAAAATTGGGTGGGCGGATGTTAATTATTGAGTGGAATGAAGGAGATTTTACTTTTTCTAAAAATAATAGTGCTAGAATTAAAAAAAGTGAATTGAAAAAAGAACTAGAAAAGATGCCTTTGGATTTGATAGAAGATTTTTCAGCTGGTCGGCATCATTACGGATTATTATTAATTAAAAAATAATAGCATTGTAATAATATTATTAATTAAAAATATGGCTAATTTATTAACTTTTAAGTATTGGTTTAATACCAGTCCAGAATCTTTTATCTTTTTAGCTCGGATTGCTTTTCTTTCTTTTTTGGGATTGTTGTTGATTGCGGGAGTATTTTTTATGTTGGCTCGTCGTCAAGCTGGACCTAAAAAAGTATTATTTAATAAATTATATGATTTTTGTTTTGTTAATTTAATCTTGGGTTTGTTATTATTGTTTTTTAATTACCAGCAGGTTCGATTTTTTTCAGCTCGATTTTGGATATTGATTTGGTTGATTATTATGATTTGGTGGGCCTTTAATATTAGTAAGAAAATAAGAAAAATTGTTTTACAGCGAGAGGAAAGAAAAAAAGATGAGGAATTTAAAAAATATCTACCTTAATATTTTATTACTGTGGAATTGAGAAAGAAAACAGGAGATCTGGGTGAAGCTTTAGCTAGAGATTATTTGGTAAAAAATAGGTATGAAATTATAGAGAAAAATTTTCGTTTAGGACATTTGGAAATTGATATTATTGCTCGAGATAATAATAGAAAAGAGTTGGTTTTTGTGGAAGTGAAGACTAGGGATAGTAAATTTTTAGATGGAGTAGAGGAGGCTTTAAATAGCAATCAGATAAAAAAAATAAAACGAGCCATGGTCGTTTATTCACAAGAATTTGAAATTGATTTGGAAAAGATGCGTTTAGATTTTATTTTCGTGAAAATTGATAAGATAAGTAAAAAGGCTCAATTGCAACATTTAATTGATATTTTAAGTTAATTTATTTAGATGGATTATTTAGATTTTAAAAAAATTGGTTTTAATTTGAACTTTTTTTGGTATCGGGCTAGACGGAGCTTAATCAAGCTCCTTTTGATTAAGCATAAAGTCAAGAACATGCTAGTTTTAGAGGTGGGCTGTGGAGTCGGTAGTCAACTGGCTAGTTTGTCTAATTTTGGTAATAGAGTTTTGGGTTCTGATATTAATCATGAAGCTTTAAAAAAGGCCTCTGATTTAGGTTTTAATGTTTTTTATCAAAACATGATGGATCCGGTAATAGAAGCAGATAAATATGATGTTATTTGTGCCTTTGATGTTTTGGAGCACATTGAAGATGATGGTTTGGCTATTTCTAATATTTATAGGAGTTTAAAGAGTCATGGACTTTTTATTTTTTCAGTTCCTGCTTTTCAATTTTTATTTAGTAGCCATGATGTTTATATGAAACATTATAGAAGATATTCAAAAAGTGAGATAAAAAATAAGATAATAAATAATAACTTTGAATTGTTAGATATTTTTTATTGGAATTTTATTTTATTTTTTCCTACGGCTATAATGAGGCTTTTTTCTAAAAAAAATAAGCCCAAATCAGATGTTCAAATAATTCCTAAATTTTTAAATTTATTTTTGTTTAATATTTTATCTTTTGAAAATTTTTTAATAAAACTGGGTTTAAAATTTCCTTTGGGGGTTAGCCTTTTTGGCGTTGCTAGGAAGAAGTAGTTTTTAAATATTTGTTTTTTTAATTTTCTTTCTTAATTTTAATAGTTTTTTTGAAAAATCTAGTGAATCTTTAAATAATTTTACTTTACTTTTTCTTTTTTCGTAGCGATTCTCGGACCAATTTACCGGTATTTCCTTTATTTTTAGATTTAAAATACTGGCCCATAATAATAGTTCAGTATCAAAAAACCAAGTTTTATCTTCGATGAAGGGGTTCAATTTTTTCCAGGCCTCTTTTTTTATTCCCTTAAAGCCACACTGCAGGTCTGAAATTCGGTGGCCGATTATTGTTTTTGATAGTAGAATATAGGTTCGAGAGCTTAGCTCTCTAATAAAAGACCTCTCTGTTTTAGATGATTTTAATAGGCGAGATCCGATATTAATATCATAATCTTCTTTTAAAAATGGATTAATTAAATCGCTAGTGTTTTCCATCGACACCGCCATATCAATGTCCATATAAACTAAAAAATTAGCCTCGCTATAATCAAAATAGGTTTTAATAGCATTTCCCCTTCCTTTTTCTTTTATTATAAACGTTTTTATTTTTGGGTTGTGTTTTTCTAGTTCGAGTGCAATTTTTTCAGAATTATCACTTGACCCGTTAATTATTAAAATTATTCTCCAATCAAAAGAATAGTTTTGTTTTTCTAAATAATCTAAGAACTTCAGGCAATTTTTTCTTAATAATTGCTCCTCGTTGTAACAAGGAAAAGTGAAGTCAATTAGCATAATGTTATCTTAAAAATAAATAATTAATAATTCCATAAAAAGTTATCCCAAAAATTGTAAGTAGAGAGAAATATCTTTTTTTTGAAATTTTAGCAAAGATTATTATAAAAAAGACCAATAGAGCTGGGAAATACCAAGGCATTAGCCAGGGGATCGCTGTTAAATAAAAAAGGAGCAAGGTTAGTCCGAAATACCAAAAAAAAGAGTTGTTTTTGTTTTCTTTTTTTAAAACATCCTTCTTTTTAATTATATCAAATAAAATAATTAAATAGCAAGCAATGAATATAATTCTTGCTATTAGTATTGTGGAGCCTTCTGATAGTATTTTCTTTGTAAGGTTGAAAATTGATAATAGCAAAATTATTAATGGAGAAGACAATGGGCTTAGCATACTTAACTGAGGCAATGGGGCTCCCGCGATATCTAATATGTTCTTTGAAAAAGGTCTATATGATATTAAAAGTGTGGCACAAAATATTAAAAATAAATAAAAAATTGATAATATTTTTTTATTTATTTTAATAAGAAAACTTAAAGCGAATACTGGCAAAAGAATGACGGATATGAATTTTGTGAGAATCGAAAGAACTAAAAAAAAGAAGGAGAATAAATAGTTTTTTAATATAAGTTTTTTTTTGTTCAGAAAAAAAGCAGAAAGGATTATAAAGAAGACGAACACAACGTCGTTATGTCCATTTATCGAGAACTCAAATAATATTAATGGGTTAAAGGCATATAAATAGAAAGATTCTTTGTTTTTGCTTATATTGTAAATCAAGTAGCCATTTAAGATGTTTATTAATATAAGAAAAAACTTTAGTCCGAATAAATTAAATATAATATTGTTTTTGAAAAAGAATGTAAAACCTCCATTGATTATTGTGAATATTGGGCCATATCTGGATGTGTATCCTGACCACATATTTTCCAAGCTATTAAAGAAAAGATCGTGTTGAAAGTTTATATAGCTTGTTAAGTAGGGGTTTTCTTTAAAAACTGCCCAAACCCTTCCTTGGTAAATATAGCCAAAAATGTCTGACGAAGCGACTGGCCAAATTAACCAAAGAAAAATATTTAAAAAAATACTCATTATTAGCATTTTTTTAAAAGGGATTTCTTTTGTTTTTTTAAAAAACAAAAGAAATATCAAAAATAATATCAATAGATTTAAAACTATAATAAAAAAAATATAACTATTTTGAAGAGTTTGACTATTCTCGTTATATAATATTTTTCTGGCAGGCTCCACTAAATAAAAAAGACCAAAAAAAACAAAATAAGATAATCCTAAAAGAAATATTTTTTTATTCTTGATAATAAATGACGCTAATTTCATCCTCGTAAATTATATTAAAATTGTTATTATTTAAATATTCTACCAAATTATCTTTAGCTTTAAAATCATCTTCTTTTAATCTAAATATTTTTTTGTCTATCCAGTGAAGTTTTATATCTTTGGGTTTTTCTAGTAAAAATAATTTGATATCATATTTTTCTATTTTTTCAGATATTTTGGTTTGATCTTCGGAGTAGAACGTATAATATTCTTCGATATAGCTATGACCATTTAACTCCTTTTGAGGTAGGCGACCATCAATAAATAATTTTCTTTCTGGGTGTTCGTGAATTAAATACCCTCCCCAGTTGTAGGAATTAAAAAGATTGTCTAAGTAATATTTTTCGTGGTTTTCTTTTAAAAAATCTGTAGCTCCTCTTGGATAATGTTCATGAAAGTAATTGAAGGGTTCTTTTATTATCTTTATGCTTATTGTTATGATTGTAGAAACTGTTATAAATAAAATTAGTAAATAACATTTAATAAAAACACTTATTTTTTTATTTTTTTTATTGTTTTTTGTATTTAATAACAATTTAAAATCATGATAAACAAAAGTGGCAATAAAGGGCAAGGAGCTTACAAAAAGTAGTGGAAAATGTCTTTTTGATTTTATAGCTAGTATAATAAACAATATGTTTAAGGCTATATTCCAAGGGGTCAAAAGCTTTTTTCCTAGCTCATCATTGCGATAGTTTTTGTAGAAAAATAGAGTTATTATTAATCCCGTCAAAATTAAGCCGATATATAATAATTGAAGATACATAAAGGGCCAATAATATTGAGGGAGCCATTCAGATATTATTTTTAAGTAGGCGGTGTTGCCATAAGAATATAAAAAATCAAATAACTTTAAACCATAGGGAGTTAGAGTGGTGCTAGCACTTGCCAGAAGAGCAAATAATAAAAATATCTTTATATTTTTATTATTTAAGGTATTTTCTAAATTAAAAAAATTAATTAAAGGTTTAATTATTTTTTTATTTTGGAAATAGAGCAATATTCTTTCTACTATCTTTACGCCTAAATATAAAAACAACAAAAATATCCCCAGCAAAAACCCAGCATGTAAATTAGCCCATAAATATAGAAGAGGAATTAAAAGAAAAAGTATTTGATAATATTGACGTTTTTTGGTTAAAGCTTTTTTTTCAAAATAATAAATTATGATCAAAAGTAGAGATAAAAATAATAGACTGATTGCTTGAATTCTAACGCCAAAATGGGGAGACATCGCTTTGAGACCTAAGGTTTCTATAATTAATAGAAAATAAATTGATTTTGGGTCTTTTATTATTTCTTTGCTAATAAAGTTGTTTAAAATTAGAAAAATTAAGATTATAATTAGGGCAAAAAAGATATTTATAAAAATATATCCCCAATTATCATAAGCTAGGAACAATAAATAGTCAGATAGCCATTCATGGTCAACCCAGAAATTTTCGTTTATTGGCAAAACGTAATTATAGTGGTTAATAGTTGGGACTTTCTTATTTAAGGCTATTTCTTGACCTACTTTTAGGTGCCAGCCAAAATCAGGATCTAGGTAGGCTAGGGAGTTTTTTAGAAGCAATAAGAAAAAGATCAAATAAAAGAAAAAAGTGATAATATTTCTAAATTTTATTGTTTTCATGATTATGATTTTAAGAATTACATTAAGAGTATAGCAGTAATTGTCATTTTTTAAAATATATGCTAAAATAAGTTTATAATAAAAATTAAATTTAAAACTAGAAAGGCGGTGAATTATGAGAAAAAAAATAATTTCTTTGTTCGTAATTTCTTTATTTTTAGTGCCATTTTTAATGGCTTCACCGGTGGGAGCCTCTGGTGACCCTTTTGGTCTTAATTTTGTTAATGGAACTTCTGGTGGTGGCAATAGTATTGCCTTGGGGCAAAAAGATCCTCGCACTATGATAACCGAGATTATCAATGTTGTGTTAACAATTTTAGGTATAGTTGCGGTTGGCATTGTTTTACTTGGTGGTTTCAAGTGGATGACTGCTGGAGGTAATGAAGACAAAGTTTCTGAGGCTAAAAAGTTATTGGGAGCTGGTGTTATCGGCTTGGTTATAATTCTAGCCGCCTGGGGAATCGCTTCATTTGTTTTAACGGAATTAATGAATGCTACTGGCAATTAATCCTATTTGTAAAAAAGAATAATTGTTATTCTTTGTAAAATGTATTATAATTTAAGTATTAAATATTAAATTTAAAACTAGAAAGGTGGTGAATTATGAGAAAAAAAATAATTTCTTTGTTCGTGATTTCTTTATTTTTAGTGCCATTTTTAATGGCTTCCCCAGTTGGAGCTTCTAATGACACTTTTGGATTAGATTTTGTTAATGGTACTACTGGTGGTAATGGCATTGCTTTAGGGCAAAAAGATCCTCGTACTATGGTGGCTCAAATTATTAATGTTGTTTTGACAATTTTAGGTATCGTAGCCGTAGTTATCGTGTTATTAGGTGGTTTCAAATGGATGACTGCTGGAGGTAATGAAGATAAAGTTTCTGAGGCTAAAAAGTTATTAGGAGCCGGTGTTATCGGCTTGGTTATAATTCTAGCCGCCTGGGGAATCGCTTCATTTGTTTTAAATGAATTGATGAAGGCTACTGGAAACTAGTTCTTTTGTTCTTTATTTCTAAAGTCGATTTTGGAAGTACGGTGCTTATTTTTCAAAATAAGCACCATTGTTGTGAACATTTTTTGTAGTGTTCACAACAATGGTTTTAACTTAACTTTATTTTTAAAATGAGCAGTATGTTTAAAAAAAATAAATTACTCTCTCTTTTGTTGATAGTATTTTTTTTGTTTTTTTCTCTTAATTTTGTTTTAGCATCTAACTATGGTCTAGAAGAAACGGTCAATCAAGGCAAATTAAAGTCGGCTTTTAGTGTTAATAGTGTTGGTTCTGATTCTGGAAGATTTATTTCTAGTCGTTTAGGTATTCTTATCGGAGCAATATTATCTTTTATCGGGGTTATTTTTATGGGCTTAATTATATTTGGTGGTTTTAAGTGGATGTTGGCCAGAGGAAATGAACAGGAGGTAGAAAAGGCCCGTGACCTTATTATGCAAGCTATTATTGGCTTGATTATTGTTTTATCAGCATATGCTGTTACTGCCTTTATCGGGGAACAATTAACTAGTGTTGATTCTTCTTCTAGTCTTCTTAATTCCGAAATCAATTTTTATTGTTAAAAATTATGAAGTTTAATAAGATTAAAAATTATAGTCGAATATTTTCTTTAATCTTTTTTTTAGTTTTTTCTTTGACTCCTATTTTTGTTGAGGGGTCTTTTTCTTTTACGGATAGCACTGGATTAAATGCTACTGCTGAAAAAACGGGACACACTAAACAAAAACTTTTTAATAGTCCAGAATCATTAGAGACTGGGGCTGGAGCTATTGTTATGGCTGTTCTTTCTTTGTTGGGTGTTATTTTTATGGTTTTGGTAATTTTTGGTGGTATTTTGTGGATGACGGCTGGTGGTAATGAACAAAGAGTTGATAAAGCAAAAACTACTATAACCCGAGCTATTATTGGTTTAGCTGTGGTTCTATTAGCCTATGCTATTAGTATTTTTATAGTTTCAGTTTTTTCTGGTAAGACCTTTCTCGGATAGCTTATATTGATGATTTATTTTTTTGTAATTATGAAAAAAAATTTTTATTTTCAATCTTTTCTAATATTATTAATTGTTTTTTTCTTTTCTGTTTTTTCTTTAACAGGAGTTTTGGCTGGAAATTTAGGAGATGCTTTTAGTTCGGGGGGGAATAGTTCTTTGGACGTTATGGCTTCGGAGGGTGGTTATAGCACTGACAGAAGTTCTTCTAGCCCTGAAAGTGTTATCGCTATGGTTATTCAAGCGCTTTTAAGTATTGTTGGAGTAGTATTTATTATTATTATTATTTATGGTGGAATAATATGGATGACGGCTGGGGGTAATGAAGAAAAGATTGATAAGGCCAAGGATTTGGTTAAGAGGGCAGTAATAGGGCTAATAATTGTAGTTTCGGCTTATGCGATCTCAATTTTTGTGGTTAATGTTTTTATAGATCAAGTTCCTGGGGTTTAGTTTTTATAATTTTTAAAAATTTAAATTAAATATTTATGATGAAGAAAAATATCAAATCTATATTTTCGTCTCTATTTCTAGTTTTATTATTATGTTTGCCCTTTTTGGTGTTTGCTGATAATAGTACTTCTAGTAGTGGTATATTGGGAAAACTTCAAAAAGTTGGAACAGCTGGTGGCTATGCTGATGCTGATGATACCTCTTTGGCTAGTGGTTTGGGTGTTGTGGCTAATATGATTTTGTCTCTTCTAGGTATAATTTTTATAATACTTATAATTTTTGGAGGGATTCAATGGATGACTGCCGGTGGTAATGAAGAGCAGGTTAAAAAAGCTCAGAGCAGGATTAAAAATGCTATTATTGGTTTGGTAGTTACTCTTTCCGCTTATGCCATTTGGAGCTTAATAGATAGGTATTTTATAAATAGAGTTTAATTAGTTTTACTTATTTGGTAATATTTTTATATATGAAATTAAAAAAAATTATTATTGGTCTATTTTCTTTCTTAATTATTTTTGGTTCGGCTTCTTTTGTGAGCGCTGACACAGCCTCTTCAACAGGTTTGGCCTCTAAACAGACTAGCGCTTTTTTAAAGACGGCTGGTTTTTCTGAAACAGCCCAGGCAGAGGGGATTATCAGTGTTATTGTTAGAATGTTATTGTCCTTTTTAGCAATTATTTTTGTAGTATTGATGATTTTTAGTGGTTATCAATGGATGACAGCTGGGGGTAATGATGAACAGGTGAAGAAAGCTCAGAGTCGTATTAAGAATGCGGTTATTGGTTTGATTGTTGTTATTTTGGCTTATGTGATTACCGCGTTTGTGTTTAAAAATTTACCAAAGGGGACTCAAACTGTTACCGGTGGTGGATCGGGACAAAATGTTAATCCATAGTTTTATTTTATTTTTATATTTATAATAAATTTTAAAAAACACTACCTTGAAGTGGTGTTTTTTGGTGTAAGAATAAAAATTTTTATCGAATTAATAAAATTATATTAATAATTTATTTTTGATAAAAATAGGGGTAAAATCATCTAGAGAGACAAAGAAAAAAGGCACCTTTTGAGGGGTGCCTTGAGTGTCCTTGGGGGGGTGGGGCTACCAAGCTGATCCGCCATATATAACCCAGAATACATTCCGTCCATTGACGGAGTTTATCTGGTTTGGCGCCACAACAAAGTTGTGGAAGATGATCCCATCAACGCCAATGGCTTTGATGGTGGCCTGGTAGGTTCCTGGTAGGAGATAGTCCGTGATGGACTGATCCTTGCCGAGAAGGAATGTCTTGTTATAAACATTGCCAGCATTGGTGCCGACGATCTTTACTTCTAACTCGTAGAAGCGGTATTTGTTTATA
Source organism: Patescibacteria group bacterium (assembly GCA_028696995.1). Taxonomy (GTDB): domain Bacteria; phylum Patescibacteriota; class Patescibacteriia; order Patescibacteriales; family UBA12465. The sequence continues at coordinate 1,114 of JAQVFY010000019.1, read as the reverse complement.
ATCGTTCCCTCCAGGCCCACCTGATGATTGGCGGGAGCACTTACAGTGGCGGTGGCGCCGTTGGCCATCTGGCGAACCAGATAGGCATTGGCGTCAGCTGTTGCCACGGTGGCATAAGCCTCTGCTCCTCTTATTACAGAGGGGGAGTTGCCACTGAAAGCACCTTGGTCGCCCTGATAAGCTACCGTGGAGCCATTGGTTTTGCGGCTGGCTGGTGTTGGTACCGGTGGCGGTAAATTTACCGGCGTCTCCGAAGAGGCGCTAGAGTTAATTACCGTTCCAGCAGAGTCAACCTCGGAGTACGTCACTACCTTCTTTTTGGTGGGGGTAGCGGGGGGCGTAACGGTGGGGGCAATTTTAGCCATGAGAAGCGCGGCCTCTCTGTCTTCGGCCCGCTTTATTTGGGGCAGATAGAAAGAATCTATTCTTGCCAAATCTTCTGGTGCTAGTTGCACCTTGCGAGGAAGACCTTTTTTCAGGTCGTCGATTTCTTTTGCTCTCATTTCATAGAGCTTTTTTGAAGAAATCGGACTTTCTACCTTTTGCCCAAAAACGGTGGTCGCCATTGCGACCATAACGATTACTAATACAATAATTTTTTTCATGGTATCTGTTTTTTTTGTTGGTTTATTTTAATTATTGGTTAATGTTCACAAAAGCTCTATTTTTATTATCCCTAATAAAGCCCTTATAAACATTAACCAAAACCATTGTAAAAGAACCGCTATTTATATTCCAAGTACACAGGTATATTATAGCATATAATCAAAAGAATGTCAATACCTTGACATTTCTTTAATTTTATATTGATTTTTAAGCCTTTTTAGTAATTGCCGGGGGCGTGTGGTCTAAAACAATTTTGTTAACATAAAATGTTTTTTGTTCTTCTTCTCTTTGGAATTAACAGCTATGGTTGTTTTAATAATTGAATCCGGTATTAAAGAAATACTGTCTATGCCGCATTCAACTAAAAATTCAGCAAAGTCTGGGAAGTCGCTTGGAGCTTGTCCACATATTCCAACTTTAGTTTTAGTTTTTTTAGCGGTTTTTATTAAGCTCTTAACTAATTCTTTAACTGCTTCACTTTTTTCATTTGATACCCCAGCGACCTCTA
>JAQVFY010000018.1 GCA_028696995.1 Patescibacteria group bacterium | reverse complement strand
GCTGAAAAATATTTATTAAAAATTGTTGAAGAAGGTTATGAGAAAATAGCTTTAGATTTTTCAGAAACCAGAAAAAAACCGACGAAAGAGGCAATTTATCAAATTGTGACTGATTTAAAAATAAGTCCAGATGATAAAATTTTGGATTTAGGTTGTGGTAATGGCTGTTTTTTCGAAGTTTTGGCTGGACGTGGAAGGTATTTAGGAATAGATAATAGCCAAAGATTAATTGAGTTAGCTCAAAAAAAATATCAAGCTAATTTTAAAAAATTAGACATTACTAAATTAGAATTTTTAGAGAGTAATGGTTTTAATTTTGTTTTTTCTTGGGCGGTTTTTCATCATCTTCCGGGAAGAAAAATACGTTCAATTTTTTTACAAGAGGTTTATAATAAATTGGAGCCGAACGGAACCTTTATTATTAGTGTTTGGAAATTAAGAAATAAGAATAATTTTTTTAAAGTAGCTTTCAAATCTTTTTTTAAAAATCTTTTTTTAGGAAGAATTCTTGATTGGGCTGATTTAATTTTCCCCTGGAAGGGATCTTTTTTAGAAAAACAACCTCTCCGTTATTATCATGCTTTTTCTAGAAAAAGTTTAGAGAAAGAGATTGTTCATAGTAATTTTAAAATAGAAAAATTATTAGAAGATGATTTTAATTATTATTTAATTTTAAAAAAAGTTTAATTTTTAAAAATATGGCCTTAATAACATCTATTTCTGGAATAAGAGGAACGCTTGGTTCGGGGGAAAATAATTTAAATTCAATTAATTTTTCTAATTTTGTGTTAGCTTTTGGTGAATATTTGAAAAGAAAAAATAAAGGTAAGAAAATAAAAGTAGTTTTAGGTCGGGATGGTCGTATTAGTGGTGAGATGTTTTTAAATTTAGCTGTACAAAATTTGATTTCTTTGGGAATAGATGTCTTAAACATTGATTTAGCCAGCACTCCCACGGTAGAGATCGCAGTTATAAGAGAAAGAGCTAACGGCGGAATTATTATTTCTGCTTCGCATAATCCTAGGGAATGGAATGCTTTAAAATTGTTAAATCAGAAAGGAGAATTTTTGAACAAAAAAGAAGGGCAGAAAGTATTATCGTTAGCTAAAAAGAAAGATTTTTCTTTTGTAGGAGTAAAGTTTTTAGGAAAAAAGCAAGAAAATTTTTCTTATGATGATATTTATATTTCTGAAATTTTAAGATTGCCTTTAATAGACAAGAAAGCTATTATTAGTGGAAATTTTAAAGTAGTTTTAGATGGGATTAATTCTGTCGGAGCTTTAGTAGGAGAAAAACTTTTGAAAAAATTAGGAGTAAAAAATGTTATAGTTATAAATCCAGAAGTTGATGGAAATTTTAATCATAATCCAGAGCCGATTGATAAAAATCTCGGACAATTAAGTTTGGCGGTTAAAAAATCCTCTGCTGATATTGGTCTGGCGGTTGATCCGGACGTTGATCGTTTAGCAGTAGTTGATAATAAGGGTGCTTTTTGGGGAGAGGAATATACTTTAGTAGCGGTGGCTGATTATGTTTTTAAAAATTATAAAATTTTTTGTAATAAGTTTAAAAAAAACACAGTTTCTAACTTATCTTCATCCTTGGCCTTGAAAGATTTAGCGGAAAGTTATGGTGGGGCTTGTTTTTTTTCTAAAGTAGGAGAGATAAACGTTGTTGAGAAAACAAAGAAAGTTGAAGCTGTTATCTCTGGCGAGGGGAATGGAGGAATTATATATCCTTGCTTCCATAATGGACGGGACGCTTTGGTTGGGATAGCACTACTTTTGAGTTATATAGCTCGAGAAAAAGAAAGCGCTCAGCAGATAAGAAAGTCTTTGCCAAATTATTTTATTTTAAAAGAAAAAGTAGAGTTACAAACAGGCTTTGATTTAGAAAAGGTATTTGCCAAATTAGAAAAAAAATATAATAATCAAAAAATAGTAAAGGCCGATGGTTTAAAAATAATTTTTAGTAAGGAAAAATCTTGGATACATCTAAGGAAATCAAACACCGAAGCAATTATGAGAATTTATTGTGAAGCCCCTACTAAAAAAAGGGCTCGAGAAATATTTAAAACTTTTTGTAAAATAATTAGTTAATATATTTTATTAAATAATAGAAAAAATGAGTATGACAAAAATTATAATTTTAGCTGCCGGCAAGGGTGTTCGAATGAATTCTGATCTTCCTAAAGTTTTGTTTCCAATTAATGGAAAGGCTATGATCGAGTATTTGATAGAGTCGATTTTTAAAACTAAAATTGATATTTGTCCTATAGTAGTTGTTTCTCCCGACAATCAGTCAATTATCAAAGAGTCTCTAAGTAATTATAATCTTAATTTTGTTGTTCAGGAGGAGCAATTAGGAACAGGACATGCTGTTTCTAGTGCTAAGAATTTGATTTCTAAGGACGTTAAAAATATTATAGTTTTATATGGTGACCATCCCTTTATTACTAGTGATTCGATTGAAAAATTATTAGAAAGTCATAAAAATGAAGTTTCTATGATGACAGTTAAGGTAGAGGATTTTTCTGATTGGCGAAAAAATTTTTATCATTGGGGGAGAATTGTTCGTAAGAATGATAAAATTGAAAAAATTATTGAATTCAGGGATGCCTCTAATGAAATCAAAGAAATAAAAGAAGTTAATCCAGCCCTTTTTTGTTTTAATAGTTTTTGGTTATGGAATAATATTGAAAAACTAAAAAGTGATAATAATCAAAAAGAATATTATTTAACTGATTTGATAAAAATAGCTTTTGAGCAAAATATTACTATTGATTCTTCTTTAATTGATGCTCGGGAGGCTATTGGCATAAATAGTTTAGAAGAGTTAGAGATAGCTAAGAGTTTGAGATAGATAAGAGCTTTTAATTTTAATTAACTATAATTATAAAATTTATGCGCGGGTTTGTTAAATCAATTATTTTAATTATAATTTTTTTCGCTTTGATTTTTCTTTCTTTTATTTGGTTTAATCGTGATAAAAAAAGTATTGAAAAAGTTCCCTACGTTGAAGAGTTTTTTGAAAAGGTTGGGGCTGTTTCGGAAGCAGTCAAATCTATTTCTATAAAGAAAATCAATGTTAAAGACGTTTTTAAAAAGACAAAAGATAATGCCAAAGAGCTTTTTCCGTCCGACTCGGAGGATTCTGATTAAAAATGTTTACTTATAAATAAAATTGTGTTAAAATTATAGTATCAAAACAATTATTTTTTGAAACTTTATGTTTAATAAAAAAAATAAATTTCGCCGATTTTTTGTAGCTTTTTTGTTGTCTTTTATTTTAATTTCGGGGTTTTTTATTTCTTCGTCTTTAGTCCTGGCAAGTGATACTTTCGGGACTAATTTTGTTGAAGGGGAAATAAATTTATCTAGCAAAGATCCTCGGGCCATGGCTACTAAAATAATAAATATTGCTTTGGGTCTTTTGGGTATAGTAGCAGTGGGTATTGTTATATATGGTGGGTTTGTTTGGATGACGGCGGAAGGAAATGATGATAAAGTAAATAAAGCTAAAAAAATATTAAAAGCAGGGCTTATCGGTTTGGTTATTATTTTAGCTTCTTGGGGAATAGCCTCATTTGTTTTAAATAAATTAGGTGGAGCAACCGGAACGGCTGGTATTGCTTGTGAAGATGGACAGGTTAGGAATTGTGGTTGCGGAGGAACTTCTGTTTGTATCGATAGTAGCTGGGGACCTTGTGTGGGGAGTTCTTGTCTTCCAGGAGGACATGGTTCTAGCTGTAGCGCTGCTTTAGTAGGTGTTTGTCAGCCAGATAATTCTTTTTGTAATCCAGAGTTAATTTGTAATAATAATTGTACTTGTGTTTGGCCTGGCGAAGGTGATCCTTGTGGTGAAGTTAATGAAGATGTTTGTACTCCAGATGATAGTTGTAATTCTAATTTGATTTGTGACCCTGATAATTGTACTTGCGTCTTTGATGGTGGCGATGAAAATAATTATGCCGAATTAGGTGATCCTTGTTTTGATGGCGGATCTTGTAATGCCGAGAGTCCTCTTTGTAATCCAAATCATGGATTAACCTGTGATTCAAGTTCTTGTAAATGCGTGGGAAATCCTGTTATTACTGGATTTAGTCCTTTGGGTGGTTTTTGTAATAATAATAGAAATAATCCTTGTTCTAAAGATTCAGATTGTAATGGTGGAACTTGTAATTTTACTACTCCCAATACTTCGGGCGGAAACTTTTTTACAATCTTGGGATATAATTTTGGTACTTATAATGCTGACAAATCTAAAGTTAAATTTATATCAATAGATAGTCATTTTAATTGCGGGGATGATTTAAATTATAATAATCATAATTATGAAACAGTTGAAATAGGTGATCAATGTTGGATGGCTGAAAATTTAAAAACTGATAAATATAATGACGGTTCTCCTATAGATTATCCTGGAAACAATAATTCTGACTGGCTTAATAATTCTTCCGGGGCTTATGCTTTTTATAATAATGATATTAACGACCCAATAACTTCTTATGGGTATTTTTATAATTGGTATGCAGTTAATTCTGGTAAGCTTTGTCCTCTTGGATGGGAAGTTCCAAGTGATTATCAATGGTATTTATTGGAGAGTTTTATAGAGCCTTCGATTGATTTTAATACTAAGGGATGGAGAGGCTTTGTTATAGCTGGAAAATTAAAATCAACTTCAGGTTGGCCTAATCCTTCTTATAATGGAACTGATGATTATGATTTTACTGCTCTTCGCGGAGGATTTCGTAGCGCTAATGGGTCTTTTCCCGTGATTGAAAATGGATTTTGGTGGACTAGAACTGAAGATAGTCCTAGTCTGGCTTATGTTAGAGGTTTATCAGAGCTTAACAATAATATTTATGGAGGTACTGGTGATAAAAGGGTTGGAGTTTCTGTTCGATGTGTTTATGTTGGAGGAGATCCTTCGGTTAGTCTTGTGGCTAAAAATCCTAAAGAGGTTAATACTTATTGCGATAATTCTTGGACTAATACTAGCATAACAGTAGCACTTCCAGAATCGACTTCTTTTATTGCTTTGGGGGCAGAAGCTGATGATTTAGACGTTGAAGTAACAACAGGAGAAGAAAAATCTTATAAAATTAGTGATAATCCTAATTTAGAATTAGTAAAATGGAACACTATTTCTCGCCCAGGAATTTGTGCTATGAGTTCTTCTTCTGCAAATACTGGAGAAAGTATTGTTTATTATGGAATAAATTTAAATGATGGAAAAGCTTATTTTGGTAATTCAGTAAAAGATGTTTTAGGGTATTCGGTTAATAGTTTTACTAATAATGTTACTGGTCTTGCTAGTGTTCCAAATTTATCCGATGGTAAAACTAGCACTTTTATAAAGAAAATTAGTCCTTTAAATAATGTTTCTGTTTATAGTAATTTTTTAGATTTTACAAAATTAGCTGAGGGGCCTCAGGGACCATTTATTTCCTCTTCTACGCCAATGCAGGGGCCTTCCGGTCAATATGTTACTATTTTTGGTGGAGGTTTTAATGGTTTTAAAGGAGATAGTAAAGTTTTATTTAGAAAAAGCAATGATGCTAGTTATGTCAAAGAAGCTAAATATCAATTTCCTTTAGTTTGTGCTCAATCTGTTTGGTCTGACAATCAAATTATAGTTAAAGTTCCAGAAAATATTGATGATGCTGATTATGAATTAATTTTAAAAATTGGTGAGTGGCCAGAAGTGGTTGCGGATGGCTTTTTTAAAGTAGATTCTTCTTTGAATTTGTCTCCTGGTTTATGTAAAATTAGTCCTAAATCAGGACCAAATAAATCTCCGGTTTTTTTATGGGGTGAATATTTTGGAACTAGTTCTGATGTCATTTTTAGTCTCAATAAACTTGCTTCTGGGGGCAAAATTGATTCTGAGTTAGAAGCTGATAAAATATCAATTAATGTTCCAGATTTAGCAACTACTGGGCCAGTTAAAGTTTTACGAGATGGTCTTTCTAGTAATGCTTTAAATTTTTCAGTAGCCTCTTGTAGCTCTAGTAATGATTGTGATTCAGGGATTTGTTGTTTGCCAGGAACCGTTAATCCTGGATCCTGCGTTACAAATAGTAATGATTGTTTTTCTGGTACTCCGCCTAGCTCTGTTTTTCAATGGGTTTTTACCACTGGTTTTAATACTAATCCTATTCCAACATCAACAAATCCTTTTAGTTGTGCTAGTTATAATTTTTGTCCCACAGACAAATGGACTTGTCCTAATACTCCAGGCCTTTGTTCTCCCTATAATGCTACTGGTAAATTAATTGAAACTGGGGTTTGTAAGTATGATTGTAGTGATGTTAATTTGTGCAAAAGCCCCAATAGTTGTTCTTATAATTCTGATATAGATAAGTGTGTTTTAGATAATAAAGTTTGTTCCTTGGGAAAAGAGATTGAGTATAATTTAGGATATGGAACAATTACCAAGACGGCGGTTTGTAAAAATTATAAAACTTCCGATGGAGATAAGCAATATTATGAAATAGAAGTAGAAACGATTTGTCCAACAGATAGTGAAGGAAATACTTGGAATTTAGTTCCAGGTACTAATAATAAATGTGTTAATAATTCATTTGGAAGTGCTTCAACCTGTTCTTTATGTCCTGACGATTCTAGTTGTCAATCAATTCAGGGCTCTTACCCTGGAGAGGGGGTCTGTGTTTCTTTAGAAGTTTGTCCGGGAAATTCAATTTGTTATAATAGTGATAAATGTCAACAAATTGATGTTTCTTCTTGTCAGTGTTGTTGTGAAAAGGATCAAAATTCAATAACAGATGGCAGTAATCCGGCTTGTTGTTTTCCTCTGACTTGTGATAACGTTTGTGGTGAGAGTGCTAATCAAAACGCAATTAATACTAATTTTGGATTATGTTCTGGTTGTCAGTCAGCTGGTAATACAATAGCTGAGAAAGACTTAGCTTGTAATTGTGTTACTAATTCTGGACAATATTGTGATACTTCTAGTATTTATTCTGGTGGTGTTTGTTTAGATTGTACTTCTCTTAGTGAAGAGTCTTGCAAAGATCATTCAGCTGTTTGTTGTTGGGATATTAAAAATGGAGTTTGTCGTGGTGGAATTAGTGATTCTACTGTTTGGGGCGTTCAAAGTTCTGAGTTTGGTTATTGTCCATACTATAATTGCGATGCTAATAATGTTACTCAGTGTTATTCTATTTTTCCTCAAACGAATGGAATTTATCCTAGTATTCCCGAATGCGAGGATGGTTGTAAGAAAAATTGTAGTCAGTTGTCTACTTTTAATAGTTGTAAAGATGCGAGTGCTTGTTGTTGGGATCAGGATAGTCAAACGTGTTTTGTTGGTGATAAATATGACTTGAGCAGCAGCAGATGTGTTTATTACTCTTGTGTAAATCCGCCAAATGCCTGTGTTAAAAGGGTGCAGTCTACAGGAAATTATTTAAGTCAAAGCACTTGTGATAACAATTGTGCCGAAACTACTTCTGGTTTTGGTGGTCCTTGTTATACCTATCCAAATATAAATAACTCTTGTTCATTTGATTTATGTAATAAACTTAGTTGTTTACAGGATAATGGTGCTGGTGGTGATGATGGTGATATTCCAGAAAGTTGCGGTGTTTGTTGCTGTGATCCAGACCCCAATAATGATAAATGTAGCGATATTAATGATAATTTAACTTGTGTGGCTGATAAAGGTTTATGTACGGGAAATGATAGAGGTTTATGTTGCGGATGTTCAGCTGATTCTGAGTGCTCTTCGGGTGAACCCAGTTATGTTGGTTGTGGATTTGATACTTGTTGTAAGGCTCGTCCTAAAATTAATAAAGATATTAATAAGTTAGCTGAGTTAGATGTTATTCCAGAGCATCAAAGCGATGAAGTTTGTCGCAATGCTTTAATAGAAATAAACTTTGATCAACGAATGGATCCTTTAAGTCTTGATAGTAATATTTTGTTATTAGAAGAAAATGATTCAGGACCATGTTCTGTCGGAACTTATCAAATTAGTTGGGCTGAAAATACAAATAAAAATATTTTTGCTAGAATGAAAAATATTTTTAATCAAAGTGTAAATTTCTTGTCTAAATTGATAGGAAAAACTGCGATAGCTTCTCCGGATTCTAATAAAGTTTATTGTGCTGTTTTGGGAAGTGTTAGTTTTGTTAATAATACTGGTAACAATAATCAAACCACAGCTTATTTTAAGCCGAATAATTTATTAAAACCAGAGACTAGATATTTTGTGGTAGTAAAAGGTGATGAGGATTTGGATAGTTTTAATGGCGTGAAGTCTTCTTTTGGAATTGGTATGAATGGAACTGGTTATTATAATAATGACGGTACTGGTTGGGAAGAGTCAGGTGATAGTTCTTCAATCAAATTTAATGGTGTTAGTTATCCTAATTCTTATATTTGGGACTTTATTACTATGGATGTCAATTCTAGTGGATCAGGTATTTGTGAAATTGATTATGTAAAAATATCTCCAGAATCGTATTTATTTCAAACTACGGAAAACGATTTAAATGAAAATGATACCGACCCAAATCATTCTACTTTTAATTCAGTAAAAGATAAGGATGTTCAATATTTAGTTAAGGCCTATTCTAAAGATAATCAAATTTTAACTCCAACCGATGATTATAATTGGGTTTGGGATTGGCAAATAGGTAATAATCAAATTTTAGAGTTTAATAATAATGTTTCTACTTGGAGTATTGATGGAGATAAAAAATTGGTGCAAGTTAAAAGTGGTGTTACCGATGGTAAATCAAATATTTCGGCCACAGTAGATATAGTTTCGGGTAGCACAGTAACTGCTGGTGATGGTATTTCTAATACCGCCTTAGCTTATGTTTTAATATGTAATAATCCTTGGCCAGCTATAAATGAAATGACTGGGCTTTGGTATCCTTGGCAGGACAGCAGTTCTTTTGGTCAATTTAATTATGAATTTTATTATTGTCGAGATTATGGTTCTGATAAAAAAGACGATGATTTACCTGAGTTCTTAAATGATTTGGCAATAGTGAAGGGTCCAAGTTTGATTCGAATTTGTAGCAATGTTCCGTCTCAAATCTGTTCAACAAATAGTGACTGCCCTAGTGGAGGAATATGTTTGGCTAGTTTTTTAAAGGAAACATATTTTTTCAGAAATACAATTGATAGATTTGTAAAAAATGTTTCGGTAAGTGATGCTGGTACTAATGGTCAAATTGATTTATCTTGGCAATCTAAAAAAGACGGAGTTCTTTCTTATAAGATTTATTATAAACCAACTAATTCTTCGGCTACTCCTTCTTCTAAAATAATTAGCTTAAGCAATAATTGTACTTCTTCGCTTAGCTCAATTAATACCTATGTTTGTGATTATGCTCTAACAGGATTAACAAATGGTCAAGAATACGAATTTTATATAACTGCAATGGTTGGAGGCGGTGGTGAAACTAATCCATCTTTGTCATATACAATAACTCCGACTATGTATATTCCTCAATTTAATAATTGTGGGGATGATTTAAATTATAATAATTATAACTATAAAACAATTGAAATAGGTGGTCAGTGTTGGTTAGCAGAGAATCTTAGAAATAGTAGACTTAATGATGGAAGTAATATTCAAGAAGAAACTGATGATGGCTCTTGGGCAAATTTAAAAATTCCAGCTTTTTCTTATTATAATAACAACGAGGAAGATTATAAAGATGTTTTTGGAGCTTTATATAATTGGTATGCAGTTTCTACTGAGAAGATTTGTCCAATTGGTTGGCATGTTCCTAGCGAACAGGATTTTATGGATTTAGTAGATCATTTAGAATCAGATGCAAAATATTGGTGTAATAGTAATTATAAGTATATAGGAAAATCTTTAGCTAGTGATTCTAATTGGGTTAATAATATTACTTCTTGTAATGTTGGTAATAAACAATCTTCTAATAATATTAGTGGTTTTAATGCTGTTCCTGCAGGTATTAGAAGTGGGTCAAATGGAGCTTTTAATAATTTAGGATATTTTAATTATCTTTGGACTTCTACTCCAAAAAACAATGCCAATGCTAAAGCCAGAGGAATTCTTTACCACAGGAATTCTTTACAGTCGTTTGATAGTCAATTTAAAGAGTCGGGTTTTTCCGTTCGTTGCTTGAAGAATTAAGAGTAAAAATATTTATTATAGATATAAATTTAAAATAAAAAAATGAAAATTAAAAATATTTTTTTTCAAAAAATTATTTTAGCTAGTGCTTTTTTGATGTTTTTATTGTTTGGATTTTTATTTTTTAAACATTCTTTAAAGCCGATTTTAGCGCAGAGTAATACTTCAGACGCTATTGCTGTTAGAATTATTCCTAATCCAAATCATTTAAGTGCTCAGAGATGGTATGAATCTCAAGGTTTTTCTGGATCACCCCAATCTTTATTGGTTGATGGTTATAAGGCTATAAGAGATGGTCGAACTGTTTATGTTTCAGCTACTAACATCATTGGAAATAATTTATATACTAATATTTATTTAATTTCTTATAATCAAGAGGCCGATCAGCAAACTGTTGATATTTTTGGCAAAATAATAGATAATTGGAAGTTTAATACTAATTTAACGGATATTGGAACTTGCTCTATTTCTAATAAAATTTGTTATGAAAATAATGATTGTGAGGCTGGATATATTTGTGGAAATAGTGGACCTCAAAAAAATAAATGTGTTTTAAGTGACTCTACTAACGCACCTAATTGCTTAATAGATTCTCAATGTCCTAATAATTTATTTTGTGATAGTAAGAAATCTAAGGTTATTAGGGATTTAGATCGTTTAGAAAAATTAATGTTATTAAATGATAAAATAAATCAATATAAACAAAAGAATGGAATTTATCCTATTTTAGGGTCTGGGACTTATTTGTCTCATGTAGCTGTTTCTACTTGGCCTAGTTGGCAAAATACTTTTTTAAATCAAATTGAAGCTAGTAATGCTTTAGATCCTATTAATAAGCTGGGATCTTGTGCTGATGATGATAAAAAATTTAATTTAGAAACTTGTTGGAATCCGATAGACAGTGTTTTTGCTACTAGCAGTGTTAATATTAATCATTCTAATTTTATATTACCAGCGGAAAGCTATGCTATTGCTTATGTATCTAATTCTAATGGTTCGGATTATAAATTATGTGCCAACATGGAAACTAAAAACGATAATTATCAAATAACAGAAGGAGTCTTAGCTGATCATAATTGTTCTTTAGCTTCTTCTGTTGGTAATATTGGTTTGACTGGAAATTATAGTAATACTGCCCCTTATATTTCGGAGATTTCCTTGGACGGAGAAAGTGGTCAAGAATTTAAGGGTTTTATAAAAGTATCTGATGCGGAAAATAATTCTATTTCTTGGGGATCTTTAGATTTTGGCTCTACAGTTTTTACTAATTGGTCGGGCATTCCTCCTCAGCTTTTAAATACTAGTAATCCTAATCAAAAAATGATTTATGCTAGCAAGGCAGGAAATGCCGGAGATTATAGTTTTACTTTAAATATAGGGGATAATATTGGCTCATCTACTACTCATTCTTTAAAGTTGTCAATAAGTAATCCTGGAGCCCAAATTATTGCCGGAAATATTTTTCATAATATTAGTAATTATATTCCCCTAGAAAATTTCATTAGTATTAATAGTAATGATGGTATTTTTAGTATAGAGGTTTGTTTATTAAGTTCTCAAAATAATTGTGTTCAATCTTCTTCATATATTATTTTCTCTCCTTCTGTTAACAAGCCTTGTTCTGGCTCTGGAGTTTCTATCGGTAATAATTTAATTGCTTGTGCTGATATTTCTTCCGGTAAGAATTATTTACTCAAAATAATAAGCGGTCTTCCTTCTTTAGGAGAATATAAATATAGAATTATGGTTGAAGATATTTATGGAAAAACCAATCAAAAAGATATAAATGTAAAGGTAATAGCAGATAATCCAATAATAAATTTTAATAATTGTTCCATTGTTGCTAATTTAGGTAGTTATTATGAGTGTGATTTAAAGACAGTTAATCCTTTAGATAATTCGGAATTTTCTACTACTACTAAAGCTTTACCAAAAGGATTATTACTCGATAAACAAGACAATAAAATTAAAGGTTATTTATTAGAAATAGGAGCGGGTCAAGAAATTGAAGTTAAGGCCGAAACTAAATTAGGAACTTCCGTTGTTGATAGCTTTTCTTTAAATGTTATTTCTGATTGTGAAAATAATTTAGTTCAATATGATGGAGGTCCTTGGAATTATTCAGGAAGTTCTCGTAGTCATAGTGGTTTTTATAAAACTGTTTTAATAGGTAATCAGTGTTGGCTTAAAGATAATCTTAATATTGGTACACAAGTTCTTGGTAGTCATAATAACTTTGATAATAATTCAGTAGAAAAATATTGTTATAAGGATGAGAGTTTAAATTGTGATATTTATGGTGGTTTATATAATTTTACTGAGACAATGAATATTTTAGACTCTTGTAAAAATAGTGGAGCTGATGGTTGTAAATATTATAATCTAAAAGGAATTTGTCCTCCAGGTTGGAGGGTCCCAGCTGATAGTGATTGGTATATTTTAGAAAATTATTTAAAAGATACTGCAGAATCTTGTAATTTTAATAGAAATGGAGATTTAAATAATACTAGCGCTTCTTGGGACTGTTCTTCTGCTGGAGCTAAATTAAAATATTTGGGGTCTTCTGGTTTTAATGCTTTATTTATTAATTATTTCTTAAATTCAGGTAGTACTTTTGTTGCTCCTGATGATGCTTATGCAAGCTTTTGGACCTCTACTTATAATAATAATAGCCAGGCCATAACTAGACATTTAGAAAAATTATCTTCTAATTTTAAGGTAGCTAGAATAATTTCTAACAGCAAAAGTAATGCTTATTCAGTTCGTTGTATAAAAGATTTTAATCAATGTCAAGAAGATTCTGAGTGCCTTTATTTGGGGGCTAATTTTAAGTGTTTATCTAATATTTGTGCTACGGAGTCTAGCGGAGGAGCAGTAAACCCGATTAATCCTAATATTACTCAATAAATTATTTTTTGTTTTATTAAAAAATTATGTTATAATTTAATAAATTATATAATATTTCATTTTTTAATATTTATTAATTATTATTAAATATTAAAATTAATAATTTTATGTTTGAAAATTTAAAAAAAGAACACGAGGAAAAGGTTGATGATATTTTTGCTGATACTGATCAACCAATTGATCAAGCCAAAGAAAATCAGGATTTTATGGCTGAAAATATTCGTCCGGGCAAGGAACAACCTTTGATGGATAAACCTTTAAGCGAGAATAAAACAGGAGGAGATCTTTTATCTGATTTTGATGAAGATCATGGGCCTAAGTCTAAAAAAGTTTTAAGAACAATATTTGTTGTTATTATAATTTTAGCGATTATTGGAGTGGCGGCCTATTTTGTTTATTCTAAAATATTAGCTCCGCAAGCTTTAAATATGAATACGGAGAAACAAGATATAGAAAAACAGAATATGAGCGATCTTTTTAAGGATCCTCAAAGCATTGTTATCGAAGATGATGCCTCAGTTGATGTTGTAGAGGATGATTTAATTGATGTTTCTGAGGATTTAATAGAAGAAGATGAAATAGTAGATCCTTTTGCTGCCTTAAGAGAAATGGATTCTGATATAGATGGGTTAAATGATTATGAAGAGATTTATGTTCATATGACTGATCCAAATAATCCAGACACCGACAGCGATAGTTTAAGTGATTTTGATGAAGTGATGATTTTTGGAACAGATCCTTTTAATTTTGATACTGATGGAGATTCCTATTCAGATGGACAAGAAGTTTTAGGTGGATATAATCCTTTAGGATCTCTTAAAATAGACCCTAGTATTTTTATTGATCAGGATCTTTTTTATGAGAAATATTCTGATTTATAAAGAAAAGAATTTCAATAAAATAAAGTAGTTTATGAAAAAAAAGGAAAAAGCAGGAGGTAACCTTATTTCAGATGTTAAAGGGCCTGAGCCAGTTTTTAATATTCATCGCATGCCCAAAGGTTATAAAATTGGAAGATTTGAAGGGGAAAAAAGTAATTTAAATAAAAAAAATGATACTGATTTTATCCCTTCAAAAAAACATCAACATAATAAAAAAATTGGAGGTGTAATTATTTTTTTTGGTGTTATTATTGTTTTGGTATTGGGTTATATAGTTTTTTCTTATTTAAGTAATCCTAATTTTAAATTATCACAAATTTTTAATTTTAGTAATAAAAATTCTTTAGAAAAACAAAATAATATTGATATAGTAAACAATGTTAAAGTGGAAGATATTTTTAAAGAAGAAGATAGTATTATTATTGATGGTGTCGAAACGGATATTATTGATGAAGCAGTAGAAGAAGAAGTTATTGATCCTTTGCTTAGCACTAGCACCGAAGAAGTAGTCGAAGAGCCAGCCTTTGATGATTTTGACTATCTTTTTGTTGATAATGATGGTGACGGATTAAGTGATAGCGAAGAAATTATTTTAGGAACTGATTTTTTTGAAGTTGATTCCGATGGTGATTCTTACAGCGATTTAACAGAAGCTCTCAATCTTTATGATCCGATTGGAAATGGTCGCTTAGTGACTAACCCTAATATTTCTAAATATCAAAATAATACTTTTTCTTATAATATTTTATACCCAGTTTTGTGGGATAAAAATGTTTTAAGTGACGAATCTTCGGTAATTTTTTCTATAAATAGCAATTCTTTTATTCAAGTTTTAGTTGAAGAAAATGTTTCTCGGGCTAATATAAAAAATTGGTATACTTCTAGGTTTTTTTCTTTAGTAGAGGAAGAGCGTTTTGTAGAGAATGATAATTGGGAAGGAG
>JAQVFY010000005.1 GCA_028696995.1 Patescibacteria group bacterium | reverse complement strand
ATTTTAACATTAAAGCGCCCAGCATTAATCATCGGCTCAATAGCAATAACCATTCCGGGTTCTAAAACAATATTATCTGGGTCATCTTGACTGATTTGATAATTAAAGACATTAGGCTCTTCATGAGCAAAATAACCGACACCATGACCAACCAAGTCTCGCACGGCACTATATCCATGTTTCTTAACAAAAGCCTCTATAGTGCTTCCTATGTCGTTTAAAGTATTACCGGCCAAAGCCTTAGAAATGCCTAAATTTAGCGATTCTCGGGTGATTCTGAGCAGTTTACTAATAGTGGGGCTAATTTTACCCACTGGAACAGTCCGACAAGTATCAGTATAAAAACCACCTCCAGAAGAATAACTATTAAAGGGTCTTTTCTGCTCTTTAGCCTCTTTAAGTGTTTGAAGAGGCCATTCCATACCAATATCTAAATTAGCGATATCTCCAGCCCGTAAAACCCTATCTGGCAAAGAAGAACCATGAACCACTTCGTTATTTATAGAAACACATAAAGCCGATGGAAAAAAGATTCCATCACCCATATCATAATCTTTAAAAGCTGGGCGACCACCAGCCTCAGATATCCAAAGTAAAGCCAATTCCTCTAATTTAGCAGTAGAAATACCTGGCCGAACCTCCTTAGATAAACGATCCAAAATATTAGCCAAAATCTTTCCACCTTGTCGTAGAATTTCTATCTCTTCTTTTGTTTTATAATAAATCATTATCCCCTAATTATAATATAAACTAAATAAGCTATATACAAAGTGATTAATAACAAACCTTCTTTTTTAGTAAAATGATATTTCTTCCCCATAAAAATTAACGGCAACAACCCCAAACTAATTATTATCAAGAAAATAATATCAAAATTCATCGCTGGATTATAACTAATTGGGCTAATAACAGCACTAAGACCTAAGACCCATAAAATATTAAAAATATTAGAACCGATAACATTACCAACGGCCATATCAGCTTGATTTTTACGAGCAGCCACGACTGATGCGGCTAACTCTGGAAGAGATGTTCCTACTGCTACAATAGTAAGCCCTATTAAAGCCTGACTAAGACCAAGAGAGGAAGCGATAAAAACAGAACTGTCAACAATAAATTTTCCTCCAAAAAATAAAGCTACTATACCACCAATAATCATAAAAACAGAAGTTAAATTACCACCTTTTTGCAAAATTTCACCATTATCACAAACTCTTTTAAAAAACCTAAAACTAAATAATCTTCGTAAAACCTCTCTAAAATTATCCTCTTTCTTGACAACGCTAAAAGTATAATAAAGAAAAATACAAAAAAATAAAATCAAAACTAAACCGCCAGAACGCATCAAGCCATCCGGACCAACACCATTTACTATCGTACTATTTATTAATAAAAACAAAGCTATAGAAGCTAAAATAGAAAAGGGAATTTGTTTTTTAATAATAGATTTATCAACTTTCAAAGATGAAAATAAGGCAGAGACACCTAATATCAACAAAATATTGGAAATATTAGACCCAACAATATTACCCATCCCAATATCGGAATTACCTTTAACAGAGGAAATAATATTAACAATTAATTCTGGAGCCGAGGTTCCAAAAGCAATTACAGTCAAACCAATAACGACATTAGAAATGCCAAATCTTTTAGCGACCAAAGAAGATCCCTCAACTAAAAAATCAGCTCCCTTGATCAATAAAACAAAACCAATAATTAATAAAATAATGTTTAAAATCATAATAAAAAAATTAATATTAAATTAGATAAATTTAATATTTTAAATTTATTTATAAAAATCCAATAATTCTCTAAAATTTCTTTCGTCTTCTTTAGTTGTCCCCGGCATACGTATAAACCTCAATAAAGCCTGACGCCTAGTAGAATATGGAATTTTACCATCCCTTCTAATTGTCGGAACTAAAGAACTAAAAATTCTCTCAATTTGCTCCTTGTTGTCTTGTAAATTAGAAAATTTTCCGTAGCGAATTAAATTAGAAAAAGCCCGATTAAAACCACTAATTCCTTGCATACGAAAATCATTTCCTCCGGCGGGCAATTTTATGCTAGACATAATAATTTAATAATAAAAATTAAACTAATTATATTATACAATATTTTTTTAAAAAAATAAAGGAAAAAACAAACAAAAAATCTCTACATTAAGCAGAGATTTTTTATAAAACTTTGATAATAATTTAAATTCCATCATAATCACGCATAGTAACCTGAGCTTCTATTTGTTTAACGGTTTCAATAACTACTGACACCACAATCAAAAGACTAGTACCGCCAATTGCCAAAGATTGCATTCCAGTAAAATACTTCATTACTAAAGGAAGAACGGCAATTAGACCTAAAAATAAAGATCCTGTTAATAAAATACGACGACTAATAAAAGATAAGTATTCACTAGTATGACGACCTGGTCGAATCCCAGGAATAAAGCCTCCTTGTTTTTGTAAATTTTCAGCAATATTGTCGGGTTTGAAAATAATTTCAGTATAAAAATAAGTAAAAGCCACTACTAAAATAAAGTAAAAAATTCCGTAAAACAATTGATTTTCAAAAATATTAATAACCGCATAAGCTGCCTTAGAGATAAAAGCTGATTTAGCTGAAACAAAAAATTGAGCAATCATAGAAGGAAAAACAGTAACAGAAATAGCAAAGATAATAGGAATAACTCCAGCAGTATTAACCCTCATCGGCAAATGAGTGGAGCTACCACCAAAAGCACGATTACCTCTTATTTGTCGAGCATATTGCACCGGAATATTTCTTTGTCCCTCATTAATAATAACAATTCCGACAATAGTAACTATCGCGATAACTAAAAATCCTAACAATAAATAAATTTGGGAAAGCTCAAAAGTTACAAATAATCTCTGAATAGCAGAGGGAAGAGAAGCTATTATACCAGCAAAAATTAAAAGAGAAATCCCATTTCCAATCTTTTTTTCAGAAATTAATTCCCCAATCCACATCAAGAAAATAGTTCCAGCGCTTATTGTTATAATAGTTGCTATTAAGTTAAAAGTATTAATATCACCCAAAATGTCTGCCGAAGAACTACGAAGTAAAGCAATCATACCATAAGCCTGAACTACAGCCAAAGGAACAGTAGCCCATCTAGTCCAAGCATTTATCTTTTGTCGCCCAGATTCTTCTTTTTGCATTTCCTCTAATTTTGGAACAACCATTCCTAATAATTGAAAAATAATAGAAGAAGTAATATAAGGACCAATTCCCATCATAACAATGGAAAAATTATCCATACTACCACCAGTAAAAACATTTAACATCCCCAAGACCTGATTAGAAGAAAATATTTCTTTTAAAGCTAAAACATTTACACCAGGAACTGGAACATGAGCAAATAATCGAAAAATAACCAGCATCATAAGAACAAAAATAATACTTCCGCGTAAGTCTTTTATCTTCCAAATTTTTCTAATTTTATCAATCATATAATAATTAATATTATTTTTTATCTAATTGTTCAATAACACTCTTACTAAAGGAAATTTTTTCAAATTTTAAACCCCTAGGAATCAGTTTTTCTTTTCCTAAAATTTTTACTGGTAAATTTTTACGACTAATCAATCCTTTTTCCCATAAAACTTGAGCATTAACTACCTCATTATCTTTAAAATTTTCATTTATTTTCAAAACATTAACTACCTGATTTTTAGGACTAAGAGCATTAAAACCACGAGATTTAGGAATTTTTAATAAATTTTTCTTCATTCCTAATCTTTTTAATTTAAAACGACTAACACCAGATCTAGATTTCTGACCCTTTAATCCTCGACCACTATAAGTGCCCTTGCCAGAAGAATTTCCTCGACCGATTCTTTTTCCAGGACGAGAACTGCCGGAGCTCTTTTTAATATTACTTAGTGAAATTGCCATATTATTTAAATCTTATTTATTTATAATTTTATTTATTATTAACAATATCTTTTTCCTCTATTTTTTTAACCTGATCTTCCTTTTTAATTTCAGCTTTTTTGGCATTAAGTAAAGGACCAACTTTTCTTAATTTGTCTAAGGCCAAGATAGTACACTTAGCATTATTAATTTTATTATTAGTTCCCAAAATTTTACTACTGATATTTTTGATACCAACTAAATCCATAATAACACGAACTACACCACCGGCAATTACTCCTCTACCCTGAGAAGCTGGTTTTAATAATATTTTAGCTGAACCAAATTTATTATTAATCTCATGAGGAATAGTATCATTAACAATCGGCACAAAAACAATATTTTTCTTAGCCTTATTAACCGCCTTATTAACAGCTAGAGTAACATCAGCTCCCTTACCCAAGGCCACAGCAATTCTTCCCTTCTTATCTCCAATAGCAACACAAGCTCTAAAACTCATTCTTTTTCCACCCTTCATAACCCTAGTAACACGAGCAATATCCAAAATTCTTTGTTCAAATTCTTCCTTAGGTCTTTCTCCAAAACGTTTTTTCCCAGGAAAAGACTTTTTATTAGAAGAATCAAAACTTTTAGATTTATTATTAACTTGATTATTATTAATATTGTTTTTTTCGTCTGACATAATATTTTTTTATTTTTATATAAATTAAAAAATCAATCCGCCTTCTCGAGCCCCTTCCGCCACAGCTTTAACTCTTCCATGATATTTATAACCACCTCTATCAAAAACAACTTGACTAATCTTTTTTTCTTTAGCCTTTTCAGCTAATAATTTACCAAGATTAAAAGCTACTTCTATTTTCTTATCTTTAGAACCCTTTAATTCTTTAACATTAGCACTAATCAAAGTCTTTCCGGCTGAATCATCAATTAATTGGACAAACATTCCTCGGTTAGAACGAAAAACACTAAGTCGTGGTCTTTTTTTAGTTCCGCTAATAATAGATCTAATTTTAACATGCCGTCGAGCTAGTTTTTCATTTTTTACTTTTACTTTATTCATATTTAAAAATTTAAAAATTAAATTACTTTATTTAGCCGCCGCTTTACCAGCCTTACGTCTAACCACTTCATCAATGTAACGAATACCCTTTCCTTTATACGGCTCTGGTTTTCTTAACTTTCTAATTTGAGCAGCTAATTCGCCTACTAATTGTTTATCAATACCAATAATAGTTAAGAAATTTCCTTCAGCTACAGCTGAAACTCCATCTGGCAAAGGAAATTCTACAGGATGAGAAAATCCTAAATTTAAATTTATTTTATTACCATTGACCGCTACCTTATACCCAACACCCTTAATTTCTAATTTTTTCTGATAGCCATCATTAACTCCGATCACCATATTATTGACCAAAGCTCTAAACAATCCCCAAAAAGATCTTTCTTTTTTATCTTCAGGATTATTAATACTAACAATAAGTTCATTATTGTCATTCATCTCCACTTTTACAGCCTTAATCAACTCTTGCTTTAATTCTCCTTTAGGACCTTTAACAGTAATAAAACCTTTATCAATATTTACTTGAGTTCCTGCAGGTATTTTTATTGGTAATTTTCCTAATCTTGACATAAATTGTATTTTTAAAATTAATAAATTTCACAAATCAATTCTCCTCCAATTTTCTCCTTATAGGCCTTTCTTCCGGTCATCATCCCCTTGGAGGTAGAAATAATTGCTACTCCTAAACTATTTAAAACTCTAGGAATATTATCCTTGTCAACATAAACACGTCTTCCGGGTTTGCTAATTCTGCTTAAAAACTTGATTCTAGGAGAACCATCTTTTTCGTATTTCAAAACTATTCTGATTTGATCAAATTTAAAAGTTTTATTTTTCTGTAATTCTTGACCCCCAGGAATAACTGAAACACTAGAAATAAGACCCTCCTTCTCCATAATTTTGGCAATATTAAATTTAACCTTGCTCATCGGCAAAACTAAATCAGCCTTCTTTACTATTGAAGCGTTTCTAATTCTAGTTAACATGTCTGCGATTGGATCTATCATAATATTTTAATTTAAAATTGAAAATTATCTTTTTTAATCTAAATAATTGTCAATTTTACATATCTTATATATTTATTTTATTTTACCAACTTGATTTTTTAACTCCTGGTAAATCACCATTATCAGCTAATTCTCGAAAACAAATACGACATAAATCGAAATCTCTCATATATCCCTTATTTCTTCCACAACGCCAACATCGATTTATTTTTCGAGTAGAAAACTTTGGTTTTCTTTTCGCTTTAACTATTAATGCAACTCTAGCCATAGATATAAATAAATTAATTAATTATTTTTTTATCTTCTCCTTTTTAAAAGGAAATCCCATTAATTTGAATAATTCTAAACCTTCTGCTCTATTCACAGCAGAAGAGTGAATAACAACTTCTAGACCATGAATATTATTAATATCCTCAACCTTAACCTCGGGAAAAGAAATATTTTCTTTAAATCCTATACTTAAATTTCCCTGTTTATCAACAGATTTTTCTGAAATTCCACGAAAATCCCTAACTCTAGGAAAGCTAATATTTACCAACTTATCTAAAAAATCATACATTCTATTACCACGTAAGGTAACCATAGCTCCAATAAGCATCCCCTCTCTAATCTTGAAAGACGAAATTGATTTTTTAGCTTTAGTAAAAACTGGTTTTTGACCAGAAATCCTAGTTAAAGTTTTTTCAACATTAACAATATAATCTTTTTCCTTGTTATGGCGACCAAATCCAACATTAATAATAACTTTTTCAATCCTAGGAACTAAAAACACATTAGAATAGGAAAATTTTTCTTTTAAAGCTGGAATTATTTCTTTTTGATATTTATCTTTTAAATTCATATTTGATATTTTATATAATCACTAAATTATTTATAAAAATTAATTATTCTACTATCTCTTGACATTTCTTACAAGTTCTAAATTTCTTGCTCTTACCATCTTCTCCTGTAATCGTCTTATAGGCTACTCGAGTATCTTTACCACATTTAGGACAAACTAAAATAACATTAGAAATATTAATAAGACCAGGGAATTCTATTCTTTGCCCTTTTTCTCCTTGTTTTTGAGGACGAAGATGTTTTATTAAAATATTTAAACCCTCAACACTAATACGACCTTCCTTTGGAAAAACTTGCAAAACCTTACCAATCTTTCCACTATCTTTTCCGGTTAATATTTTTACTTTATCATTTTTCTTAATTTTCATATTTAAAATATTTAAATTATTATTTTACAAAACCTCGGGGGCTAAAGACGCTATTTTAGAAAATCCAGCCCGACGAACTTCACGAGCAATAGGGCCAAAAACACGAGTACCCTTGGGTTCTTTTTTTTCTTTATCAATAATTACGCAAGCATTTTCATCAAATCTCAAATAAGATCCATCTTTACGACGAATTTCTTTTTTAGTTCTAACAATAACTGCTCTAACTATATCACCTTTTTTAACCGGCATATGAGGAGAAGCTGATTTAATAGAAGCAACAATAATATCGCCTACTCCAGCGTATCTCTTTCTATATCCACCTAAAACTCTAATACATAGAAGCTCCTTAGCTCCAGAATTATCAGCTACTTTAATTCGACTTTCTGTTTGTATCATATCTTTAAAAAATTAAAATATAAATTAAATAATTCTCCATTTTTTATCTTTACTAATCGGTCGACATTCGACAAAAGAGACCTTATCACCTATTTTACAAGAATTTTTTTCATCGTGAACCTTGTATTTCTTACTAACAATATATCTTTTTTTATATTTACTATTCATCTTAACTCTTTCTACTTCTACTACCACAGTTTTTTCGCTTTTATCACTAATAACCACTCCAGAAAATTTCTTTCTAATAATAGGTTTCTTTTCGGCTTTAATATTATTTTTTTCTTTTTTATTTAAAGTAGTCATATTAGTTTATTATTTATTATTATTTTCTTTATTATTATTATTTATTAATGTCAAAATCTGAGCAATTTCCCTCTTAACACTTCTAATTCCTCGTACGTTTTTTAATTGCTTATTAGAATCCTTAAAACGAAAACCTCTTAATTTATCACGTAAATCAGCTAAAATATTATGTAACTCAGATATTTTTTTAGTTTTTAATTCTTTTAATTCCATATTTAAATAAATTAGATTAATCTTTTTTAACAAATCTACATTTAACAGGTAATTTATAAGCAGCTAATTCTAGAGCTTTTTTAGCTACTTCCTCTGTTAATCCTTCCACCTCATACATAATCATACCTGGTTTTACTGGAAAAACATAATGATCAACGGCACCCTTTCCTTTTCCCATAGGCATTTCTCCTCCCTTAGCAGTAACTGGTTTATGAGGAAATATTCTAATCCAAATTTTTCCACCTTTTTTGGTATATTTAGTAATAACTCGACGAGCAGCCTCTATTTGTCTAGAACTAATCCAACAAGCTTCTAAACTTTTTAAACCATAAGAACCAAAATCAACCCTAGATAAACTAGTAGATTTACCACCTCTTTTCCCTTTATGCGATTTGCGATATTTAGTTTTTTTGGGCATCAACATACTCTAAAAAATTATTTATTATCTTTATTAAAAACATCTCCTTTATAAATCCAAACTTTTATTCCGATACTTCCGTAAGTAGTTCTGGCTACTCCTCGAGAATAATCAATATTAGCTCTTAAAGTGCTAAGTGGTAATTTTCCAGAAATCAATTTTTCACTTCGAGCAATTTCAGCTCCATTCAAACGACCAGCAATAACAACCTTAACACCTAAAGCACCACCTCTTTCAATCCTAGAAATAGCCTGTTTCATAACTTTTCTAAAAGGAACTCTTTTTTCAATCTCTAAGATCATAGACTGAACATTAATCTGAGCACTTAGGTTCGGATTATCAACTTCTTTAATATTTATATTAATATTATTTAAACGAATTTCCATCGGGTTAGATAAAAATTTACGATGTAATTTTCTCTTTAATTCCTCAACTCCATTTCCACCACGACCAATAATTACACCAGGACGAGCTGTAAAGACATCGATATTGATCTGATCAGAATTTCGAGTAATTTCCACTCTATCAATTCCAGCTTCTTTGAATTCCTTAATAATATATTTCCTTATTAATACATCTTGACGAGTATTTTTAATATATTTATTACCAGAGCTAAACCAAATTGATGGCCAAGTTCTGATAATACCCGTTCTTATTATTTTTGGATTTATTTTCTTACCCATATTTATTAATTATTTTTAATATTTTAATTAACCTGCTTTTCTCCTAAACATTTTACCGGCAAAACTTTTATTATCAGACTTACCGACCTTAGTATCAACTGATTTTTCAACTTTTTCAATTTTCTCTTTTTTATCAGATTTTGATTTTTGACCTAAATCTTCTAATTTTACTGGCTCTTCAATAACAATCTTTTTAGCTTCTCTTTTCCCACTATCTACTATTTCAGATAAAATTATATAAATATGACTCATTCTTTTTCTGATAACTGTAGCTCGACCATGAGCCCTAGGCATCCATCTTTTTAAGGTTTTACCATCCTCCACTCTTATTTCCTTAATAATTAAATTATTTTTATCTAGGTCGTAATTATTAACAGCACTAGAAATAGCTGAATTTAACAATTTTAATATCGGATGAGCTGATTTCTTATTTAAAAACTTTAATTGATCAACAGCCTTAACCGCTGTCATTCCCCTAACTAAACCAGCCACTAAACGCGCTTTTCGAGGAGATATTCTTAAATGTTTTAAACTCGCTTTAACTTCCATATATTTAAAATTATATTTTTATTTTTTAGCACCCTTAGCTTGAGTCTTGGCCATCTTACCACCATGACTTATAAATTTCTTGGTAATAGAAAATTCTCCTAATTTATGACCGACCATATTTTCAACTATATAAACTGGAACGTGTTGTTTGCCATTATGAACACCAATAGTAAATCCCACCATCTCGGGAGTAATAGTACAGGCCCTATCCCAAACTTTGATAATAGTTTTATCTCCCGGTTCTAAGGCTTGTATTTTTTTTATTATTCTGGGATTAATATAAGGTCCCTTCTTTAAACTTCTTGACATAAATTTATAACTTATATTTTATTTTTTTCTTTTTTTATTAACTCTTCTTTTTACAATTAATTTATTAGAACGCTTTTTCTTTCTAGTTCTAACTCCATAAGCTGGTTTACCCCATTTGGTTTTTGGTTTCTTTAAACCAATAGGTTGTTTACCTTCTCCTCCACCATGAGGATGATCAACTGGATTCATAGCAGTCCCTCTGACTGTTGGCTTAATCCCCATGTGTCTTTTTCTACCAGCTGAACCAACTTTTATATGCATTTTATCAACATTACTCATTTGGCCAACAGTACATAAACACTCCTTCTTTATTAATCTAATTTCTCCTGAAGGCATTTTAACTTGAGCATATTTTCCTTCTACACCCATAACATAAATAGCATTTCCAGCTCCTCGAGCAATTTTTCCACCAAAACCAGGCTCCATCTCAACATTAGAAACAGCCACACCCGCCGGAATAAATTTAAGAGGCATAGCATTTCCTGTTTTAATTTCTACTAATTCCTTAGAACTGACAATTTGTTCGCCTTCTTTTAATCCAACTGGAGCAACAATATATCTTTTTTCTCCATCCAAATAGCAAAGTAAAGCAATACGAGCTCCACGATTTGGGTCATACTCGATACTTTTCACCACGGCCGGAATATCAAACTTATCCCTTTTTAAATCTATTAAACGTAAAAACTTTCTAGTTCCACCGCCACGATGTCTAACAGTAATTTTACCCTGATTATTTCGACCACTTCTTTTCTTTTTTATCACCATTAATTTTTTTTCTGGAACCTTTTTCTTAGTTAAATCAGAAAAATTATCATAAGTAGCATGACGTCTTTTGGGTGTGTTTGGTTTTAATTTTTTAATTGCCATATTTTTTAGGGTTTTAAACTCCTTCGTAAACGGAGATGCTCTCCCCCTTCTTTAATGTTACTATCGCTTTTTTAAAATCTTTTCTTTTTCCGCTAATCTTACCACGATTAACCTTTTTACCTTTATTTTTTATAATATTTACACTTATAGGGTTAACTCCATAAACTTCAAAAATAGCTTTGGCTACCTCGATTTTATTAGCATCAATAGAAACCATAAAAACATATTGATTAACAGCGTTTAAATTAGTAGCCTTTTCAGTAATCATCGGCTTGACTAAAACTTTATAAGCCATTCCTCTAACTTTTTTATTTTTCTCACTCTTAACTTTACCATCATCTCCATAAAGGTCTTTCATGCTTTTTTCTTCTTTGTCGTCTGATCCAACAGAAGAATTAGAAACGGTCTTAACTTCTTCAGCTTTTTTATTTTTTTTATCTTCTGTTTTATTACTAAAAATTCCCATATTTATATAAATAATTAATTTTTATCTTCCACAACTTTCTTTGAATATCTATCATTAATAATTTTTACGGCCGATTCGGTTATTATTAAATTTTTGTATTTTAATAAATCAACAATATTCAAATTTTCTAAATTAATAATATTAAAACCAGATAAATTACGACCAGAAAAAACTACTTTTTCATCTTTATTGTCATTAACAAATAAAATACTTCTCTTGCTTTTTTTGCTCTTATCGTCACCACTTGGAAAAATATTTTCAACTTTTTTTAAAATATTATTAAAAATTTTAGTTTTATAATCTTGTATTTCTATTTTATTAATAATAGCCATGTTATTATTAGCTAAACGATCTGACAAAACCATAGTAATAGCTTTTTGTTTCATTTTCTTATTAATTTTTTTACTAAAATTTCTTTCTTTCCTCGGACCAAAAGTAACACCACCACCAATCCAAATTGGAGAACGACTAGATCCAGCTCGAGCTCGACCAGTTCCCTTTTGTTTCCAGGGCTTCTTACCTCCGCCACGAACTTCGGCTTTGGTTTTAGTATGAGCCAAAACCTGTCTTTCATTAGCAGATTGAGTAACTGTGGCTTGATGAATCAAATCTTCATTTACTTTAACAGCAAAAACCTTGTCAGATAACTTTAATTCTCCAACTATTTCTCCACTTTGATTATAAACATTTGTTTTAACAGACATATTTTTAATAAGATTATTAGGATAATACTTAAATTTTTAAATCTTAACTTTCTTTTGTTTTATTTTCTTCCTCCTTCACTTCGGTTTCTACTTCAACTTTTTCTTCAACCTTTTCCTCTGCTTTTTCCTCAATCTTTTCTTCTGCCTTTACTTCTTCTATCTTTTCTTCATCTTTTTTTATTAGCTCCTCTGTTGTTGTTCCCTCTTTAACTGCTACTTCTTCTGTTGTTTCTTCTACTAGCTCTTCGGTTTTTATTTCTTCAGCTTTAACACTCTTTTCCTTAACAATTAATTCTCCCTGCCCTTTAATCATCAATAATCCATTTTCTCCTCCCGGAACAGCTCCTTTAATAAACAAAATATTATTTTCTAAATCAATATCAACGACTTCTAAATTTTTAATAGTAACCTGATCTCCTCCCATTCGTCCTCCCATTCTAGTACCTTTAAAGACATGAGAAGGACCTAAAGCTCCAATAGAGCCAGAGGCTCGCAGTTGATCTTTATTACCATGAGTCTTTTTGCTACCAGAGAAACCATGTCTCTTAACAACACCTTGAAAACCCTTTCCCTTAGAAACCCCAACAACATCAACAATATCACCCTTATTAAAAGTAGAAACATCTATAAAATTACCTAATTTAAAAGAATCTTTTATCTCCTCGACTCTAAACTCCCTTAAATATCGAGTATTTTCTTTTTCTATCCCGGCCTTCTTTAAATGACCGCGAACTGGCTTGGAAATATTTTTATTTTTCCTTTCACCAAAAGCAACTTGCAAAGCCTTATAAGAATCAGTATTATCATCTTTAACTTGAGTTATAACACAAGGACCAGCCTGTACTTTGGTTACTGCTACAACCTTATCTCCATCCCAAATCTGAGTCATATTAACTTTTTTTCCTAATATAAATTTCATATCTTAAATTAAATAATTTAATAAAAAAACCGGTCTCAACAAAACCAGCAAAAATAAATATATTAATAAGAATATATTAAATTTAATAATGCTATTTTATTGAACTTAACCTCCTAATTTATATTTAACTTCAATTAAAGAACTTTCCTTTAGAAAAAAGGAGTTTCTAAAAAATCAATTAAATATTTATTTTTAAAAAATACTTGCTTAGTTTAATCCATTTTTATTTCTAAGTCAACCCCTGCTGGTAAATTTAAACTAGTTAAATCTTCGATGGTTTTACTTGATGGTTCAAAAATATCAATCAACCTTTTATGAGTTCTGATTTCATACTGATCACGAGCATTTTTGTGAACAAAAGTAGAACGATTAACTGTATACTTTTTCTTTTCAATCGGAAGTGGTACTGGACCAGAAACTTGTGAATCATTTCTCAAGGCTGTTTCCATGATAGTTTTAGCTGCTTGATCAATAATTTTATGATCGAAAGACTTAATCTTAATTCTAATTTTTGTCTTAAAATCTCCGCCATCATTCTTAACGGATTTGTTTTTGTTTTCAGCCATACATTGATTATAAATAAATATCTCTTCTTTTTAAATATTAATAAAATATTAAAGAAAAATTTGTTTTTAAATAAACATTATAAGTCCGCCAAATAATTAGCGGACTTAAATACTTACTTGATAATTTTAGCAACAACTCCAGCTCCAACAGTTCTACCACCTTCGCGAATAGCGAAACGCATCTTTTCTTCTAAAGCAATAGGAGCAATTAACTTAATTTTCATATTTACTGTATCTCCAGGCATAACCATTTCAACACCAGCCGGTAATTCAACTTCTCCGGTAACATCTGTTGTTCGAATATAAAATTGAGGTTTATAGCCCTTGAAAAATGGTTTATGACGACCACCTTCTTCTTTGCTTAAAACATAAACTTCAGCTTCAAATTCAGTATGAGGAGTAATGGTTCCTGGTTTAGCCAAAACTTGACCTCTCTCCACTTCGTCTTTTTTAGTTCCACGAAGAAGTAATCCAGCATTATCTCCAGCTTGTCCTTGGTCTAAAGACTTGTTAAACATTTCTACTCCAGTTATAGTTGTTTTCTTGGTATCCATCAAACCAATGATTTCCACCTCTTCTCCAACTTTTATAACACCTCTCTCAATTCTACCGGTTACTACAGTACCACGACCTTCAATTGAAAAAATATCTTCAATTGGCATTAAAAATGATTTATCTAAATCACGTTCTGGTGTAGGAATATATTCATCTAAAGATTTTAATAGATCTATAATTGGTTGGGCATCTGGTCCAGTTGGATTTTCTAAGGATTTTAGAGCACTACCACGAATAATTGGAGTAGTATCTCCTGGAAATTCATATTTCTTTAATAAATCACGAATTTCTTCTTCTACTAAGTCAATTAATTCTTTGTCCTCAACCATATCGCATTTATTTAAAAATACTATGATATAAGGAACTCCAACTTGTCTAGCTAACACAATATGCTCTCGAGTCTGAGGCATAGGTCCATCAGTCGCGGAAACTACTAAAATAGCTCCGTCCATTTGAGCAGCACCAGTAATCATGTTTTTAACATAATCAGCATGTCCTGGACAATCAACGTGAGCATAATGACGACCTTCAGTTTCATACTCTTGATGAGAAGTAGCAATAGTAATACCACGTTGCTTCTCTTCTGGAGCATTATCAATATCGTCAACACCCTTTTTGGTTGCTTTCATGCCTTGAGCATTGGCTACACCTAAGATAGCGGCTGTCAAGGTTGTTTTACCATGATCAACGTGGCCAATAGTACCAACGTTAACATGGGGTTTACTTCGTTCAAATTTTTCTGCCATTTTTTTAAACTTACGACCCCTCGCTAGAGGGTTATTTGCCTAAAAGGCAACCAGCCGTTTAAATTAATTGTAAATAAATTTATAAATAACCAAAAATAGCTAAATAAATAACTATTTTTATTTTTTAACATTAATATAATAAACAATACTACTCTTCAGACTCTTGTTTTACTTGTGCTGGAATTTGCCAATTATTATTCTTAAAATTACGGTTTGGTAGATTGTCGTTGTCATTATTTTCTCTGTCTTCTATTTTATCAATTATTTTTTTTTCTGTCAATACTTGAGCATTATCATCTATTATTTTCTGAGCATTAGTATTTAGGTCTTGAAAATTATCATTTTGCGACTGATTTTTTGGCTGAAAATGGTCACCCATTAATTTCTCATACTGATCCAAAGTCATTACTACAAAAGAATCGTCGGGAAAATTATTATCAAAAACAATAATACGGTCTCCGGTTTTTTTGGATAAATTTATAACTTGTTTTAATTGTTTGGACATATAGAAATAAAATTAAATTATAAATTTAAAATTGATTTTAAATTATAGCATAATTTTCCAAAAAGGCAAGAGATATTTAATTCTATACGAAATCTAAGAATAAATGTCATATATCTTCCTCTTTTTTTATCATTTCTCAATCATCCCTACAAACTATTTTTATTACCCAAGAACTAATCATTGCTACAAGTTTCTAATTCGGTCGATATGTCTCCTATTTTATATACTGGAGGAATACAAGTTTTTAATTTATTGATTTCGTAAAAATGTCTTAAATACAACTTTCTCTCTAGCCCCTTATTGTTTATGATGCTTTCTAATAACTCTGGATTTTGTTCTGAATAAAAATCATCTTGATCATTAAAAGAATATGATTCTGAATAAGCATTAGCATATAGCATCATAGAATAAGTGTAACCATCATCTACAGAATCAACTTCATCATCATAAAAATCAAATAAAGCATAATAATTTTGATCCATCTCTAAATAATTATAATCTCGCTCCTGTAATAAACTATTAATTTCAACCAGGTTTTTGTCTAGGTTTGTTTCTACAACCTCTCCCTTTATCTTTTTGACATAATTTTCTCCTTCTTCCGATAAACCAATATATACTTCATCGATTTGGTGAGTATAGGGAGCTGTGGTTAATCTTAATTTTAAGGGTTTCCCCTTCTCAATAGTTAAGGGAATAGCCCATTCTTGATAGAAATAAGCATTACCAAACATTAAATTATCAACTAGTTGATACTCACCATCGATCTCCTGATAAATTCGGAAAAAAGCATTTTCAGCGACATAATCAGACAGATTAATAAATTCCTCCAATTCACAAAAAGACTTCATCCCTAGTTTACAAGCAAATTTGAAAACCCCAGCCTTACTTAGTTTTTCCATAATTTTATTCTCATCGTTTTTCAAAGCTTTTTTGCCAAAGATTTTTTCTACAGCATTAAATATTTTTAAATTTAAATTTTCGTATCTTTTTTTATTTCCTCCCTCGCTTAATGTTACCATATTACTCCAATTAAAAGATAGAAAGCCAGAATCTTTAGCCCGAACCACTAAATTAAAACTCTCTTCTTCACGGTTAGATAAATCAAACTCTAAATAAAAATCATCTAAAAATATTGGATTAATAAAATCAAAATCATTCATGTCAGTTACCCAATATTTATTATCTTTTGCACCTATTTCTGATAAATAAGATGTCCCCTTAGAATTAAGGGCTGATTTGGGATATACTTTTTCTTTAATAGAATATATCTTGCCCGACGTTTGTTCGGCGACGATAAAAGTATTTTGAGGATGATAAATTTTCCATAACTCCACGTTGTCTAAATATTGGACCTCTGGAATCCTTTCCCAGATACCAAGTTGATAATAATTATCAACCTTTTTTAACTTATTTAAAACTCCATAAGTCGGATACTCATAAAGATTGTGCACAGCAAAATCAGAAATAGCATGTTCAGGGTAATATTTTTCTCCGTCCCAGGAATAAACAAAAGCACAACTAGCACCGTTATAATCAAAACTAGCAGTCACTGTTTTATTGGCCGTAACATTAGTATCAGTACGACTAGCGGAAGTCACATTATCACTCCATTTATTAAATTTATAATCTGAATCAGGTACAGCTGTAACCTGAGAACCACTGCCACCATGATTTACAGTTTGGGGACTAGATCCGCTAATTGAACCACCTGATCCAGCTGAATAAGTAAGGGTATATTGATTTATAGTAAATTCGGCTGTAACGCTTATATTTCCAGTAACATTAGTATCAGTTCGAGGGTTGCTAGTGCTATCATCGCTCCATTTTACAAAACTATAGCCAGTATTGGGTACAGCGGAAACAGCTGAGCCACTACTACCATGATTTACAGTTTGGGGACTAGATCCACTAATTGAACCATTTGGACCAGCCGAATAAGTAAGAGTATATTGATCAGCAACAAACTCAGCTGTAACGCTAATATTTCCAGTAACATTAGTGTCAGTTCGAGGATTGTCAGTGCTATCATCGCTCCATTTTACAAAATTATAGCCAGTATTGGGCACAGCTGAAACAACTGAACCATTGCTACCATGGTTTACGGTTTGAGGGCTAGATCCGCTAATTGAACCGCCTGATCCAGCTGAATAAGTAAGGGTATATTGACTTATAGTAAACTCAGCTGTAACACTAACATCTCCAGTAATATTAGTGTCAGTTCGAGGATTATCAGTGCTATCATCACTCCATTTCACAAAACTATAACCAGTATTGGGTACAGCTGAAACAGCTGAACCGCTACTACCATAATCTACAGTTTGAGGACTAGATCCACTAATTGAACCGCCTGATCCAGCTGAATAAGTAAGAGTGTATTGATTAGCGGTAAACTCAGCTGTAACGCTAATATTTCCAGTAACATTAGTGTCAGTTCGAGGATTGTCAGTGCTATCATCGCTCCATTTTACAAAATTATAGCCAGTATTAGGTACAGCTGAAACAGCTGAACCACTACTACCGTAACTTACATTTTGGGGACTAGATCCACTAATTGAACCACCTGATCCAGCTGAATAAGTAAGAGTATATTGATTTATAGTAAATTCGGCTGTAACACTTATATTTTCAGTAACATTGGTATCGGTTCGAGGATTATCAGTGCTATCATCACTCCATTTTACAAAACTATAACCAGTATTAGGTACAGCTGAAACAGCTGAACCGCTATCACCATAATCTACAGTTTGGGGACTAGATCCACTAATTGAGCCACCTGATCCAGCTGAATAAGTAAGGGTATATTGATTAGTAGCAAATTCGGCTGTAACACTTATATTTCCAGTAACATTAGTGTCAGTTCGAGGATTATCGGTACTATCATCGCTCCATTTCACAAAACTATAACCAGTATTGGGTACAGCCGAAACAGCTGAACCACTACTGCCGTGATTTACATTTTGGGGACTAGATCCACTAATTGAGCCACCTGATCCAGCTGAATAAGTAAGAGTATATTGATTAGCAGTAAACTCAGCTGTAACACTGATATTTCCAGTAACGTTGGTATCAGTTCGAGGATTATCAGTGCTATCATCACTCCATTTTACAAAATTATAACCAGTATTGGGTACAGCTGAAACAGCTGAACCGTTAGTACCGTAACTTACATTCTGGGGACTAGATCCACTAATTGAACCACCTGATCCAGCTGAATAAGTAAGAGTATATTGATTAGCAGTAAATTCGGCTGTAACACTGATATTTCCGGTAACGTTGGTGTCAGTTCGAGGATTATCGGTGCTATCATCACTCCATTTTACGAAACTATAACCAGTATTAGGTACAGCTGAAACAGCTGAACCGCTACCTCCATAATCTACACTTTGAGAACTAGATCCGCTAATTGAGCCACCTGATCCAGCTGAATAAACTAAAGATAAAGAAACCATACTACACAAACCATCAGAAATTCCAGAAACAGTAGCACACTTAATACCAGTCGAATAATTTTCTACTGGATTTTCTAAGCAAAAAGATAAATCATAACTTTCAAGCCCTTCATTATAAGAATAATTATAACCGTCAAAAGGACAATCCATATCATTATAAGAAGAATTAGTTGGGACTTCATTCATAAAAATAATACCGCTAGAAGAACCTATCAAAGGTTGCCCGGAAATCAATTGGTCAGGATATCTCCCTTCAATTCGATTATAATTCTCTAGAGCAATTTGGATTTGAGTAATATCTGATATTCTCTTAATATCATTTCCCTTTTGTCGAGAATTGGAGATAGAAAAAAAGGCTACTGAAGCAATCAAAGCAATAACAAAAATAACAGTTAATAATTCAATTAAAGTAAAAGCCTTCTTTCCAAAAAAAATTTTATCTTTAAACATATAATTTAAAATTAAAACGAAAGTTTAATATCCAAAATTATACCATAAAAAATATTTTTTAGCAAAAAAATAAGAGCTTAAAAATTAGCCCTTATTTTAATATTTTCAATCTATCAATAATAAATTATTTTCCAGCCTTTTCTTTTATTTGCTCTAATATATTTCTTGGCACTTCATTATAATGAGAAAATTCCATAACATAATTAGCTCGACCCTGACTCATAGAGCGAAGTGAAGTGGCATAACCAAACATTTCTGCTAATGGAACTTTGGCTAAAACTACTTTAGCATTACCTCTTTCGGTCATTTCTTCAATTTGTCCCCTCTTAGCATTTAAATCACCAATAATATTACCCATATATTCTTCTGGAGTAGTAACTTCCACTTTCATAATTGGCTCCAACATAACTGGACTTCCTTTTTGACAAGCCTCTTTAAAAGCAAAAATAGCAGCCATTTTAAAAGCGATTTCTGAAGAATCAACTTCATGATAAGAACCGTCATAAACAGTGGTTTTAATATCTACCATTGGATAACCAGCCAAAATACCACTCTGCATTGCCTCTTTAACACCCTTCTCAACCGCTGGAATATACTCTTTAGGAATAGCTCCACCCTTTACTTCATCAACAAATTCATAACCCTTACCGGCTTCTTGTGGCTCAACTCGTAAATAACAATGTCCGTATTGACCACGACCACCAGATTGCTTAGCATATTTATGTTCGGCTTCTGATTTTTGTTTAATAGTTTCACGATAAGAAACTTGGGGATTACCAACATTGGCCTCTACACCAAATTCCCTTCTCATACGATCAACGATGATATCTAAATGTAATTCTCCCATACCAGAAATTAATACTTGCCCGGTTTCCTCATCACTTTCTACTCTAAAAGTTGGATCTTCTTCGGCCAAACGATTCAAAGCAATGCCCATTTTTTCTTGATCAGCCTTAGTTTTTGGTTCCACTGCAATTTTAATAACCGGTTCTGGAAAAATAATTGATTCTAATAATATCGGTCGTTTTTCATCACATAAAGTATTTCCGGTAGTAGTATCTTTTAATCCAATAACAGCCGCAATATCACCCGCCTTAATTTCTTTTATTTCCTCACGGTGATTAGCGTGCATACGAACTAAACGTCCAACTCTCTCCTTATTACCAGTAGAAGAATTAATAATATAAGAACCGGAACTTAAAACTCCACTATAAACACGAACAAAACAAAGTTTACCAACAAAAGGATCAGTAGCAATTTTAAAGGCTAAACCAGCAAAAGGTTCTTTTTCATCGGCCTTAATTACTGTTTTCTTAGTTTCATCTTTGATATCACTTCCTTCTATCTCAGGAACATCTAAAGGAGATGGTAGATATTCACAAACAGCATCTAAGGCTAATTGAACTCCAATATTTTGTAAAGCTGTTCCACACATTACTGGATAAATCTCATTAGCGATCACTCCTTTTCTTAATGCTCTCTTTAAATCCTCTAAAGAAATTTCTTCTCCTCCTAAATATTTTTCAGTCAGCACATCATCAAATTCAGCTACTTTCTCTACTAAATCAGAATAATATTTGTTTAATTTTTCTTCCATATCACCCGGAACTGGAATTTCGTTTATTTGCTCACCAAAGTTACCTTCAAATTTATAAGCCTTCTTAGTTAAAACATCAATTACTCCCAAAAAAGAATCTTCTGATCCAATTGGTAATTGATAAGCAAAAGCTTTGGGATTTAATCTTTTTTTAATAGATTCTAAGCTCATATAAAAATCAGCTCCAGTTTTATCCATTTTATTAATAAAACAAATACGAGGAACATGATATTTATCAGCTTGACGCCAAACAGTTTCAGACTGAGGTTCTACTCCCTGAGAAGCATCAAAAACGGCAATAGCGCCATCTAAAACACGAAGAGATCTTTCTACTTCCACGGTAAAATCAACGTGACCAGGAGTATCAATAATATTAATTTTATTATCTTTCCAGTAACAAGTAGTGGCAGCAGAGGTAATAGTAATACCGCGCTCCTTCTCTTGATCCATCCAATCCATATCGGCAGCTCCATCATGAGTTTCACCAATTTTATGCTTTTTACCAGTATAAAATAAAACGCGCTCAGTAAAAGTAGTTTTACCAGCGTCAATATGAGCCATAATTCCAATATTACGAAATTTATCTAAGGTATAATCTTGTGACATAATTATTTGATAAGATCTTTGACTCCAGCCTACGCCAGAATGACAAAATAAGATCTTTGAGATATATTAATTATATTTTTAAAAACAATATTTTTAAAGTTTCAAGTCTAATTACTAGAAGTTTAAACTTTTCTTATCTTGAAAAATGAGCAAAAGCCTTATTAGACTCCGCCATTTTATGAACTGTTTCTCTTTTTCTAACTGCCGAACCTTCGCCATTAGAAGCATCTAAAATTTCAGTTGCTAATTTCTCGGCCATAGACTTCCCTTTTCTAGCCTTAGCAGCATCAATTATCCAATGACATCCTAAATAAAAACGACGTTCTCCTCTAACTTGAAAAGGGACCTGATAGTTAGCTCCACCGACTCTCTTCCCGCGAACCTCAAGCAAAGGCGAAACTTTTTTCAAGGCTTTGTTGAAAATATGACGAGGATCGTGCTTAGTTTCTTGCCTAATAATATCAAAGGCATCATAAACAATAGTTTGGGCTATTGATCTCTTGCCATCAACCATTATATAATTTATAAATTTAGCGATATTTTTATCACCATATTTTAAATCATTTTCTATTTCTCTTTTAGGGGCTTGTTTACCTCTCATAGTTTTGTTTAAAATTGCCAGCTATAGCAATTTATTTAAATTTATTAATTACTCTTTTGGTTTTTTTGCTCCATAACGACTACGACCCTGACGACGCTTATCTACTCCCTGAGAATCATAAACACCACGAACCACCTTATAGCGAACACCTGGTAAATCCTTGGTTTT
The DNA here is from genome assembly GCA_028696995.1 of Patescibacteria group bacterium. Classification (GTDB taxonomy): domain Bacteria; phylum Patescibacteriota; class Patescibacteriia; order Patescibacteriales; family UBA12465. The sequence continues at coordinate 34,298 of JAQVFY010000005.1, read as the reverse complement.
TCCTCCCTTTAATAAAACAATAGAGTGTTCCTGTAAATTGTGTCCCATTCCTGGAATATAGGCAGTAACCTCCATGCCGTTAGATAAACGAACACGAGCAATTTTACGTAAAGCTGAGTTCGGTTTCTTTGGAGTCATAGTAGTAACCTTAAGACAAACACCTTGCTTAAAAGGAGCTCCTTTTTTAATTACCTTTTTCTTGCGATGCAAAGAATCCAAAGTTGTTCTAAGGGCTAAATTTTTCTTTCTTTTAGTAGATGATTTGCGTCCTTTTCTAACTAATTGATTAATAGTTGGCATAAATAAAAAAATTAATAAAAATAATTTATATAATAAAAATACAAAAACCTTAATCAGGTTCTCATTTATACTATAAAATTTATCAAATTAATAAAAATAAGTCAATAACCTTCCAAAAAAATACTATAAAATAATAAAAACTAGAAAAAGAATTAAAGAAAAGACAAACTCTTGTTTAGAAAAATAAGGAATAAAGCCTTTAATATTAAACTTACTTAAAGGATAAAAAGGCATAAAATCAGAATTATCTAAAGCATCTAAAAAGAAGTGTCCCAGATAGGCAATTGAAAATATTAAGGCAAATCGAGGATCAAAAAAGTACAAAATTACTGAAAAAAATATTAAAGCAAAAATGCCATGAAAATAACTTCTCCCACTATCAGCATAACTACGAGACCTCTTCCAATATTCCCTAATATTTAAAAAACGCTTTTCTCTCATTGCTGGAAACATATGATCAATATCAATTGCTAAAGAACCAATTAAAGCCGCCGAATAATCTCCAGAAATTTTACCAATTATTAAGCCCAGAGCTAAATGAGTAGTAGCATACATATTTTTTAAAATTAATAAATTCCTGTCAAAAGAGACAAAGAAAAAAGTATTGGATAAAATAATAATTTAAAAAAACCAAACATTAATAAAAATAAAATAAGAAATAAACCGTAACGCTCAATAGATAAAAATTTAAACTTTAAACGAGGAGGTAAAAAATTTAAAATTATCTTAGAACCATCCAATGGCGGAACTGGAATTAAATTAAATATAGCTAATAATAAATTTAAAAAACAAAAAATAATGGCCATCAAAAAAATAACATTCAAAATATTACCTGAGATGATCGCACTAATGAAAGAAAAATCACCCTGTAAATAAGCTGACAACAAATTTGCTTTTATATTAGAAGCTATAGGAAGAAACCGAGCCAACAATCCAAAAAAAATAGCAACTATAATATTTGTCCCCGGCCCAGACACCGCTACTTTTAAGTCACCATATTTTTTGTCCCTAATATTAAAAGGATTATATGGAACTGGTTTAGCCCAAGCTAATAAAAAATTAGAGCCAGACAAAACAAAAAACAAGGGCAATATAATTGAACCAAATAAATCAATATGAGGAATGGGATTTAGAGTTAAGCGCCCCAAGTCCTTAGCAGTGCTATCCCCTAACTTATTTGCCATCCAAGCATGACCATATTCATGTAAAATAATGGAAAAAATTAAAATAACTATTGATAATATTATTACCGCCATAAATAAAAAATTAAAAATTATTTTTATTATATCAAATTATAAGTTCCTTGGCAAAAAGAGAGCCATAAAACAAAAAATATCTAAGTATTGATTATTTTAAAAATTGTGCTACAATAAGAAATATTGAAACTAAAGATAAATTTTAATAATAAAAAATATGGGAAAAAGATGCGATATCTGTGGACGAAGCTCAACTAAGGGAGCTAGTAGATCACACTCTAATATCAAAACACTAAAAAGACAGGGAATAAATTTGCAAACTAAAAAAGTTATGGGAATTGAGGCCAAAATTTGTACTAAGTGCCTAAGAACCATGAAAAAAAACGAAGAAAAAAAATAAATTACTTTAGATAAAAACAGAATCAAAAATAGATTCTGTTTTTATTTGCGCCAGTTCTTTATTAAATAAATTAATAATAAATAATAAATAATAGAAAGATAAATTGACCAACTATTAATATTTATAAAAGACCCAGGAATTTTATTAACAATATTATTTATCAATATAATATATTTTATTATTACATCAACTAATAAATAAATTAATTGTCCCAAAAAAGAAAAAACAAAAGATAAAAAAATAGCAATAATAGACAAAGAAATAATTAAAGGCAAAAGCCAAACTACCAATAAATTACTAAGCGGAGCAATTAGAGAAAATTGCTTAAAGCTAGAAATTAAAATCGGGCCAGCAATTAACTGCACGGAAATAGTTATACTCAAAATATCCAAGACGGCTTCATTGATTCTAATCTTCTTAAAAATCTTTAAAGATAAAATTTCTTTAATAATTGGATAAAGATAAATTATTCCTAAAACAGCTAAAAAAGAAAGCTGAAAGCCCAAATCTCCAAAAACCAATAAAGGGTTGAATAATAACAATGAAATACCGGCAAAAAATAAAACGTTAGACAAATTTCCTACTCGTCCCATATAAATTGCTAAAAAAGACAAAAAACCCATCAAAGAAGCTCGACAAGCTGAAGCTGGAGCTCCAATTAAAATAAGATAAAATATTAGAAATAAAATACTAAAATAAAAGGCCTTTTTTCTCGACAAACCGACAAATAATAAAAAATTTAGAAACAACGAGCTAAGCAAGCTAATATGCAAACCAGAAATAGCAATAATATGACTAAGACCAGAACGAGAAAATTTCTCAATCAAGTCAGAATTAAGAGAACTTTTGTCCCCTAATAACATCGCCTTTAAAATAGAGGCAGAATCTAAACTCAAGGAAAAATCAAATTGTTGAGCAATTCTTTTTCTAAAATTATTAATAATAAAAAAAACTTTTTTTATTCCTAAGGGTTCCTGACCACTCTTTATTTTTCTAATACTGGGATAATAAGAAACTGCTGTAATTCCATATCTTCTTAAATATAAACCATAATCAAAATCTTCAATAACTCCAGGCTCCAACCAGTCCCCAGAAAGCTCCAATAAATCACCAGAAACATAAAGGGGATAGGCTTGAGTAGTTAATAAAATCTTCCCCTCTAATTTAAAAGAATTACCAAGATCATCTTGACCAGAAATTATCTTTAATTTAATTTTTTGTTTATTATCTTTTAATTCCGGCTCAGATATTACCTTGCCGATCAAGGAAAAATCTTGGCCATAATAATTTTCAATTCGACCCAAATTATTTTCGGGAAAAATTAATAAATACCGCCAAATTGCCAAAAATATAAAAAATAAAATTAAAAAAATATTTTTCTTAAATTTTATCGTTATAAAGAAAAAAATTAAAAATAAAACAAAATAAAAAAAAGATGATAATAATTTTGTCACCGCAAAATAATGGACTAAAAATAAGCCCAACAAAAAGGATACAGCCGAAATCGGCCAAAAATATTTTTTAAACATAAAATACCAATTAACTAATTGGTATTTTATAAAAAACTAAATGAATTTTGTTTAAATTTTTAGTAAATTTTTTATACAATAAATCAATCCTGAAGGCAACGAACCGAGAAACCGTAGGCCTGACTATCACCGCTGCGGCCAACTTCGGCACCACTACAGTACAAGCCCCGAAACCAAGAAGCACCAGGACCAAACTCTGACGACGACCAAAAGATAGAGTAATCGCCAAGACCATTAATGGAACCATTAGTATCGCGGTTGCCAGCTGGTAAAGCCGTAAAACCAGAAGAATTATCAGCCCCAGTATTAGGTGAATTCCAATGAGTTGTTCCGGTTTCTTTCATCTTTCCTCCGGCCACACTTTCTCCTCCTAAATAAGTAGTAAGGGTTGTAAGTTGAGCATCAGTAGGGACACTCCAACCAGAAGGACAAATACTTACTTGATCAACAGCAAAGAAGTTATATAATACTCCGTAAGTAGTATAATTATCCAGAGCTTTAGCTGTAGGAACATCACTGCCATCATAGCCATAAACCCCATAACCAGGAAGAGAACTTCCTCCTTGAGTTTGAAACTCACTATTACTATGAACTACTGGAAGATAGGCTAGATTCTCCGCCATCCAACATTGAGTATCAATTTCAACTGTAGTATAAACATTAGAATCCCTAGAATCGGTTAAACTATCACCGCAGGCCCAAGGAACAGGTGGAGTAGTAGTAGAAACTATACCACTAGGACTAGCTAATTTTAATCCCTCGTTTAATCCACCAACTCCTGAACCAGTACAGAATTCTATAGTATAAGTTATTCCGTCTGATGAGGTATAGGTATATTCATTCTCTTCGTCACTACAATCACCATCGGCTGGAGTGGGTGCTGTTGGGATTATAGCCATATAGGTATTTGATCCTGTGGCAATAGATTCGTCTATTTCTCCAGTTAATGGGTAAGATCCAATATCGTTATAATATAGTTCTAGAGCTGTTTGTATTTGTTTAACATCGGCCATTCTTTTGGCATCCCTAGCATTTTTTCTGGCATTTTGTAGAGCGACTACAGCTAAAGTCGCCAAAATACCAATTATAGCAATGACGACTAATAATTCTATAGCGTAAAGGCGGGTTTTTTGGTTTTGTTATTATTAGCTTTAAACATGAAGTTTATTTTATTATATTAGCTCTTCCCTTGTCACCCCAGTTTACCACGTTCTACGTGGCGTAGGCTGGGGTCCAGGCCATTTTTAATCTGGATTCCAGCCTTCGCTGGAATGACAAGGTAATTACATTATAGCAAAAAAATAAATTAACAATGACAAGGGGGATTATTTATTCTTATTTTTTAATAAAAAATTTAAATAAGCCTCCATAAATTCATGGAGCTCACCATTAATCACATCATCAACTCTATTAGTGGAAAAATTGGTCCGATGATCTTTGACCATCTGATAAGGTTGAAAAACATAGGATCTGATTTGCTTCCCCCAAGTTCCCTGCCCAGCATCTCCCTTTATTTTTTTCACGGAAGCTTCATCTTCCTCTTGTTGCAATTTATATAATTTAGATCGAAGAATTTCCATAGCTTTAGCCTTATTCTGATGTTGTGAGCGCTCGCTCTGACAAGTTACCGAAATATTGGTTGGAAGATGAATAATTCTGATGGCTGAATCAGTAGTATTAACGCCTTGACCTCCTGGACCAGATGATTTATAAGTATCTATTTTTAAATCACTATCATCAATTTTTATTAAATCATCATCTTTTATTTCTGGAATAACCTCTACTCCAGCAAAAGAAGTATGGCGCATAGCTTCGGCATCAAAAGGAGAAATACGAACCAAGCGATGAACCCCATTTTCACTCTTTAAATATCCATAAGCATAAGCTCCACTAACACGTAAAACAGAATTTTTTATACCCGCCTCATTAGCTATAACCCTATCCAAAATCTCTACTTTAAAGCCCATTTTATCACAAAATCTCAAATACATTCTTTCTAAAATTTCAGCCCAATCTTGAGCATCTACCCCACCACTTCCAGCATGAATAGATAAAATTGCTCCACTATTATCAAGCTCTTCCGAAAATAATAATAAAAATTCTAAATCTTTAAACTTTTTCTCTACTTCTTTAAATCTATCTTCAACATCACGACAAACAGAATCGTCTTCGTATTCATTAGCTAAAAGAGCCAATTCTTCAATAACCCCAATTTCCTCTTCAATTTCTTCAAAACGACTTATCTCCGATTTTAAATTTTCAGCTTTCTGACTTATTTTAACAGCTACGTCATTATCACTCCAAAAATCATTCTGAGACATTAAAATATTTAACTCTTCCCATTGAGTCTTTTTTTTATCAATATTCAAAACAGCTTTAATTCTAACAATATTTTCTTTTAAATCATTTAATTTTTTAATCAGATTTTCCATCTTTATAAAGTTTTAATTCTTTTACAATTTTATCTAGTTTCATTCCACGTGAAGCTTTAACCAAAACAAGATCCTTAGATGTAATTTTCTCCTTAACAAAGACTAAAGCTTCTTCAACATTATCAAATTTAAAAACATTTTCTTCTTTAAAACCATTGCTTAAAACTGATTTAAAAATATCTAAGCTTTTTTCGCCAATAAGCACCAATAAATCAACCCCAATTTCAGCTACTTTTTTCCCAACTAAACGATGCCCTTCCTCACTATAGCTACCCAACTCTAACATATCTCCAAAAATAATAATTTTACGACCATTTATATTTTTTATTTTCTCTATAGTTTTCAAAGCACTAAGAGCGGACTCCGGCGAAGAATTATAAGAATCATCAATAATAACTGTTCCTTTAATTCCCGGTAAAACTTCCATTCGACCAGAAACACTAGAAATTTCTTGTAGATATTTAGTAATTTCTATTAAATTAAGACCCAAATGAAAACCAATGGCCAAGGCCACTAAAGATGAATAAATTGCTGGATAACTAATTGCGCCAGGTAAAATAACCGGCAGAACCGAACCTTGATATTCTAATTTAAAATTAATCCCAAAAAAATCACCAGAAAGCAAATCTTCTGGCAAAACAAAAGAAATATCTTTAGCCACAAAATCGGATCCCTCTTCTAGACCATAAAGCCAACATTTACTTTTTATTTCTTTAGGTAAATCTTTTAAATATTTATTATCAGAATTTAGTATTGCCAAGCCATCTTTATTTAAATTTTTTAATAATTTTGCTTTTTCTTTTTTTATTTTTTCTAAACTTCCAAAATATTCTAAATGAGATTGAGAAACATTAGTGAGAACCCCAATGTCGGGCTTAACTATTTTCAATAAATAATCCATATCCCCTTCTCGATCAACTCCCATCTCCAAAACCAAAACCTCAGGATAATCCCTGTCTTTAAATAATAATAATTTTTTAATTTTAAAAAAAACTTTCAACCACCCCCAAAGATTTTTTCCGGGTGATTCTAGACCAATAATTGAAAGCGGTAAACCAAATTCATTATTATAATTTTTAATACTAGCTCGAACTCTAAACTTATGCGCTAAAATAGAGGCAACAACCTCTTTAGTGCTAGTTTTCCCAACACTACCAGTTATCCCGATAACTTTAGGCTGATATTTTCTTATAATCATCTTAGCCCAAAAAGCCAATACTTTCATAATAATTTTCTTCATAATATTGTTTTATTTCTTATTTTCTTAATTATTCTACCTACTCTTTGGTATCTGATAATATTTTAACAGAAAATCAATAATTTCGCCAAAAACTGGAACCACCGTGCCTTCGGCATAAACTGAAGTTTTAGGACTATCAAATTTAACCAACATAACAAACTTAGGATCCTCAATTGGACCATAACCCAAAAAATTATGAACATATTGCCCCTCTAGATAACCACCTCGAGGTGAAGGGATTTGAGCCGTTCCTGTCTTTCCCCCGATATAATAGCCATCGATTTTAGATTTTTTAGCATGTCCATTTTCTACTACATTGACCAACATGGCTGAAACAGTCTCGGCTGTTTGTTCAGAAATAACTCTCCTAACAATTTGCGGCTCTGTTTTTTTAATAAGCTGATTATTTTCATCCAAAATTTCATCCACTATATATGGCTTCATCAAAACACCTTTGTTAGCAATAGCCGAATAAGCTGAAATCATCTGTAAAGGGGTAACGGCAACCCCCTGACCAAAAGAGGCAGTAGCAAAATCAATATCTTTAACTTTATCTGATAATAAATTTCTAAAGTTTCCAGAAATTTCTCCACTCAATTCAATACCAGTTTTATCATTAAAACCAAATTTTTCCAAATACTCAGCAAAAACCTGAGGACCAATTTGCGAAGCAGCAAAAATTGCTCCAGTGTTTAAAGAATTTTCCAGAACATAATTCATATTAACCCAACCGTGACCACCATGAATACTAAAATCAGAATTTTTAATTGGTTTTGGCCAACCTTTAATATTTAATTGACCTAAATCATTATAAAAAGTATCAGGACTAATCTTCCCCTGATCAATAGCAGCTGCCATCGTTATAGTCTTAAAAACCGAGCCTGGTTCATATTGACGAGAAATATTAGGATCATCAAAAATACTAGAATCTTCTACTTCTTGGTAATTATTAGGATCATAACCTGGCCAAGAACACATCGCTATTATTTTTCCGGTTTTTGGATCCATAATAATAACACTTCCACTATTGAACTGATGCTTAAGCTGAGCTTCTTTTAATTTTTGACAAACACTCATCTGCACCCCATAATCAATAGTCAAAACTATATTATTTCCATTAACAGGAGCCTTATATTCTTTTTTATCAATAATAATTCTGCGCCCCTGATAACTTCCTTTATCCCCTAAAAGAAAGCCATCCTCACCGCTCAATTCACTATTAAAAAAACCTTCTAATCCATAATTTCCAACATTTTCCATATTAGAAAAACCAGTTAAAATAGACATGGTTTCTTTATCGGGATAATACCGAAAAGTTTCCCAGGTGTAAGAAAAACCTTCTATTTCTAAACTAACATCACGACCATCAGAAACTAATAAAACTTTCCCATTTTTTATAAATAAATCTTCTGGGGAATTCAAAGAAAACTTCTCTCTTAAAACGGAAAAATAAAAATTAATTAATTCTTCTTTTTCTATTTTTCTCTTAACTAAACGAGAGTATTTATCACGAACATTAACCTTCTCAAAATAATCATTAATAATATTTTGCTCCCGCTCTTTGATTTCTAACTCTCTTTTAGTTTTTTTAAATTCTTGCCACTCTTCATTTGACTCCAGAGAATTATGCCGAGAAATAAGCTCCTCTCTTTTAATATTTTTTTCATCTTCAGATAAATCCAAACTATTTATATATTCTAATTCATTATCAAAATCTTCTTGCTCCTGTTTTGCTAATAAATTATCGACTTCTTTTTCAACTGAACTTCGATGAAAAACATCAAAAACGTGCTGTAATAAAGCCAAGATCTCCTCTTCATATAAGGCTCGAGGATTTATATACATAGCCACATATTCCTTATTAGTGGCTAAGGGGTAAAAATCAGAATTATTTTGTCTCAAATAAATTTCTCCCCTTTGAGATTTTAATTCACTATAAATATTATGCTGTAAACTAGCCTTAGCTACATATTTGTCATGATTTATAATTTGAATAGAATAAAGTTGATAAACAATACAAACAAAAATAAAAAAAACAGCCACAATCAAATAATTGAGGCGATTATTATTAGGAAATGCTTTTTTGTTATCTTTTTTTTTATTAAATTTAGAAGTCATAAAAAATTATCTCTTAGCCAAAGAATCATCTCCAACACTTATATAATCAATATCAGCCACTTTTACCATCTGTAAATCTTTTAAACGGGAACTAACATTTTCATAAGATTCTAAAGAATTTTTCTTTAATTCCATATCCTGTTTTTCCTCTCTCAACAAATCTAGTTTAGCCCTAGATTGTTCTAATTCTAAATTCTTAACCATAACGTCATCTATACTCTTGAGAAAAAAGAATCCTCCTAACATTAAAAAAATAACTAAACATAAATTAAGAGCGCTAATTATTTTATTTTTTTCTTTTTTGATTGTGCTCATATTGTTTTTATTAGATTTATAATAATTATATTTTCTCAACAGCTCTTAATTTAGCACTACGAGAACGAAAATTTTTATTGACCTCCTCCTCACTGGGAACTAGTGGTTTAGGAGTTAAAATTTTAATAATTGGTTTATCTTCTCGACTCAAATCTCTAAAAAAATTCTTTACAATACGATCTTCTAAACTATGAAAAGAAATAACTACTAATCGTCCACCTTTTTTTAGCAACTTAACTGCTATTGGTAAAAATTTCTTCAAGCTTTCTAACTCTCCATTAGTCTCCATACGAAGAGCCTGAAAGGTTTTAGTCGCTGGATGAATTTTTCTGGACCAAAATTTTCTAGGAATAGAACTAATAATAATGTCTACTAATTCCTGAGTGGTACTAATTCTTTTTTTCTTCCTAGATAAAACAATGTTATTGGCTATTTTTCTGGCCCAAGACTCTTGACCATATTCCTTAATAATCCTTTCCAAATCTCGCACCCCATAACTATTTATAATAAAGCTAGTTTCTTTTTCTGGAGCCGGACCAAAAGACATGTCCAAGCTACTATTATTTAAAAAAGAAAACCCTCTATCTTTATCTTCTAATTGAGCTGAAGAAAGTCCCAAATCAACTACTATTCCGTCAAATTTTGCTCCTTTTTTACTTTTTAAAACTATTTCTTCTAAATTGGCAAAATTATCATTAACAACGATTACATTTTTAAAATTATTTTTTAAAAAATTTTCAATAGCTAAAGGATCTAAATCAATAGAAATCAGGGTTCCTTGTGGTCCAATTTTTTCTGAAATTACTTTAGAATAACCACCGCCACCCAAAGTACCATCAATATAATTTCCAGCTAATTTAATTTTTAAAAAATCAATCGCCTCTTTTAGCATGACCGGAATGTGAAAATAATTAGTCATACTTTTATTTTTAAATTCCCAAATCTCCCAATTCTTCCGCTATAGCATTACTATTCTTTTCTGATTCTTTTTTATAATTATCCCAATTATTTTTATCCCAAATTTCTAAATGATTATATAATCCTGCTACGATAACAGACTTTTTTAATCCGGAAAAATCTCTAAGATACTCAGGCAAGGTTACTCTACCCTGATTATCAAATTCTAAGTCCATAGCCCCAGCCAATAAATGTCGAGCAAAAGCTCGAGCTTTAGCTTGACTAATGGGTAGAGCTGATAATTTTTGAGCAATTTTTTCCCATTGATCTTTGGTATACAAAAATAAACAATTATCCAAACCTTTAGTAACAACTCCACCCTTTTTTAGCAGAGCTCTAAATTTAACTGGAATTGCCAATCTTCCCTTTTCATCTAAGTTGTGATTGTATTCTCCAATAAACATAAAGATTAAAATAATTGTTTATTTAATATAATTAAGAAAGCTAGAATATAATTCCCCACTTTTCCCCCTATGACTATAATTATACACCACTTTTCCCCCCAAGTCAACACAAAAAAACATCAATAAACACTAATAAAAATAGTGTTTTAATGATAAAAATAAAAAACAAGTTGAGTTATACACAACCCAACTTGTTTTTATGCAAAAAAATATTTAAATACTACTAGAAGTTATCAACAATAAATAAACAGTTAATCCACAGATTTTTATTTAAGATTGTCCTCAAAAAAATCCCAATTAATCAAATCATTTATCACTAAATCTAAATAACCAGCCCTATTATTCCGATGATCAATATAATAAGCATGCTCCCAGACATCAATAGTTAAAAGAGGTTTTATCCCATAAGCTATAGGAGTATCTGCATTTGATGTTGAAATTATCTTAATTTCTCCCTTATCTAAAATAACCCAAACCCAACCAGAGCCAAATTGTCCGAGAGCCACCTTTTTAAGATTGCCTTTAAAATTATCTAAGGAAGAAAAATTAGCAATAATCTTTTTTAATAAAAATTTACTAGGTTCTTTCTTCTTTGGAGTTAAACTCTGCCAATAAAAATCATGATTAAAAACCTGAGCAGAATTATTAAAAACAGCTCTTAAATTATCTTGGGAAAAAGATTTCTTAATAATTTCTTCCAAACTATAATTCTCTAAATCAGTGCCAGATATTAATTTTAATAAATTATCAAAATAAGCTCGATGATGTTTGCCATAATGAAAATCAAAAGTTTCGGAAGAAATTTTTCCAGAAAAATCTTGTGCTAAAAAAGGAAGATTTAAAAAATTTAGCATATTTTTTTTATTACTTATATTTTATATAATTATTATCATCTAAAATATTAACTTCAGGAATAACCTCCACTCGATCAGAAGAGCTAATAGAATTAGACCAAGATAAATTAACATTCTTTTCATCCAGAGACATAAATTCGCGAACAGTGTATCGATTAACTCCTACGATATTATTATAATTAAACATAACTATTAATAAGGGTACTTCCCAATAATTATAAGGGCTATTATTTTTAATAATGAAAGATAGATTATTATTATTAACTGAATCTATCCCACTAGAAGAATTAGATTCAAATTTAGTATTAGATACCAGAAAGTTTGATCTCTCTTGAAAATAATTACTCCAATTACCATACTTTTTGACATCAACTCTCTGCCAATTAGAATTTTTTATAACAAATTTCAAATTTGATAAACGACTATCTATTTTTTTAGATAAAATAACCAAATATTTATCTTCATTGGGTAAAACAGTAGCATTAGAACAGGCTAACTCTTCTTCGCCATCCAAGAAACAATAATTTATAAAGGCAAAAAAATTATCGTTTGGATTTTTAACCCGACCTACAAAATCATAATCTCCACTATGAAAAAAACTTTGAGGACCAAAAACTTCTAAATCCTTGGCTGAACGAGTAGTACTAAAATTAACACTAATAGTAGAAAGCTCTTTTAAAGCTCGAAGCTCTTCTGGTCTATTTTTTATATAAACATATAGATTATAGAAAACTCTAGAATATAAAATAATAGATAATAAAATTAGGATCAAAATTATAGAAAGAAAAAAAGTGCGACGATTTTTCAAAAACCATAAACCAAAATTAACGCGACGCAAAGAGTCCCCTTCCATGTCACGGTAATTATTAAGATTAATATCTTTATTTTGTTCTTTTTGAGTCTTATCTTTTTTGTTGTCCATATTTTTAAAAAATGTTATAATTTAACCATACAAATATTATAACATAATTTAATAATTTATTAAAACAATTATATGAAGAACAATGTGCCCTTATCAGTTCCTAGAAATTACAAAAAAACTTTTTTAAAAAATCTCCGAGAGGCTACTTTTAACACTGGTAAATTATTTCTATTTGCCGGAGATCAGAAAATAGAACATCTCAATGATGATTTTTCTAATAAGTTTAAAAACTCCGACCCCGAACATCTCTTTAAAATTGCCAATAAATCAAAAATAGGAGTTTTTGCCGGACACCTAGGACTAATTTCTCGCTATGGAGAAAAATATAAAAAAATTCCTTACTTAGTAAAATTAAACGGAAAAAGTAATCTAATAAAAACCCAAGATCCTATCAGCCCGGCCCTTTGGACTGTTATGGATGTTATTAATTTTAAAAAACAATCTGGACTAAAAATACTTGGAGTTGGTTATACTATATATTTAGGTAGTGAATATGAAAATCAAATGATGACTGAAGCCGCCCAAATTATAAAGACTGCTCACCAAAACGGATTATTAGCAGTTTTATGGATATATCCTCGCGGTAAAAATATTAAAAACGAAAAATCAATAGACCTATTAGCAGGAGCAGCCGGAGTAGGTCTTTGTTTAGGGGCTGATTTTGTAAAACTTAGCTACCCCCTTGGAGATAGCGAAAAAGAAACTGAAAAATTTAAAAAAGTCATAATAGCCGGAGGAAATACTGGTGTAATATGCTCTGGCGGATCAAAAGTTAATGAAACTAAATTATTAAAAACCATCAAAAACCAAATAAAAATTTCCGGGGCCCGTGGTTGCGCCATCGGTCGCAATATTCACCAAAATGATTTAAAATCAGCTATATCTCTAGCTAATAAAATCAGTAAAATAATAAATAACAAATAAAAATAAACCTTATAAAAAAAGCGTTTAAAAATTAACGCTTTTTTTATTTTATGTTTTACAGAAATTAAAAATACTATTTTTTATCATCAATCTCTCTTTTCAATGCTTCGATAAAATCATTTTTTTTAATCTCCTCGATTTTCTGCTCCCCTCTTTTTCTAACAGCCAAAATCTTTCCTTTGCTTTCCTTGTCTCCCACTACAATTATATACGGAACTTTTTCGGATACAGCTTTTCTAATTTTATTGGCCACAGTTTCATTTTCAATATCTAAGTCTGGGCGCAAATCCAAATCTAAAAACTCTTGTTTTAATTTTTGACAATATTCAATATGTTTTTCAGCTACGGAAATAATTTTTACTTGGACTGGCGCCATCCACAAAGGAAAAGCTCCTCCATAATGTTCAATAATCAAGGCTAAGAAACGCTCATAAGATCCAAGTATGGCCCTGTGTATCATAACTGGATTTTTTTCGCTACCATCCCTATCCTTATAAACCAAATTAAATCTCTTAGGAGTGGCAAAATCAAGTTGCACAGTTGGAATTTGGATTTCCTTTCCTAAAGAATCACGAAACATAAAATCTAATTTAGGACCATACAAAGCAGCCTCTCCCTCTATTCTCTTAGCACCAAGCCCCATTTCATTAGAAACATCCTCTAATATAGATTCACAGATATCCCAATCTTTCGGATCCCCAATATATTTATCAGGACTGCTATAGTCTCGAACCGACAAAGACACCCAATGTTTACCCCAAAGACCAAGAGCGCTATAAAAATCTTTAATGATATTAACTAAACTTTTAATTTCTTCTTTAGTTTGATCAAGTCGGCAAAAAGTGTGCCCATCCTCAACGGTGATAGCATAAACTCGAGAAAGACCCCCGACTTCTCCACTCTTTTCAGCACGATATTGCTTTTCTGATTCCATATACTTGATTGGCAAATCACGATAAGACCGAGCCCTAGAAGCATAAATTTGAGTTTGATGAGGGCACTGAACCGGCTTAATAACAAAATCATGCCCTTTTTCTGATGAAACGTGAAATAACTCCTCACTAAACTTTTTGGCATGACCAGAAGTCTCATAAAGAGAAATTTTTGCTAAATGCGGAGTCATAACCTTTTCAAAACCATAGCGACGACAAACTTTTTCTATATGACTTCTTAAAGCATCGATAATTATCATCCCCTTGGGGGTAAAAAGAGGAAGACCCGGACCAACCAAATCTGAAAAGCAAAATAAATCAAGCTCCTTTCCAAGCTTACGATGATCTCTCTTTTTAGCCTCTTCAGCTATTTCTAAATAATCTTTTAAATCCTCTGGACTAGAGAAGGCTAAACCATAAATACGAGTTAGCATTTTATTTTTCTCATCTCCTCGCCAATAAGCTCCAGCTATTTTATCCAACTTAAAAGATCCGACCTTCACTTTTCCGGTTGATTCTAAATGAGGTCCACGACAAAGATCAGAAAACTCCCCTAATTGATAAAAACTAACTTGAGACTCTCCTTCTTTTTTTAAATCTTCTAATATTTCTAACTTATAAACATCATTGCTTTCCTGGGCCTCTTTAATTGCTTGATCAATATCCTTTTCCGATCTAACAAACTTCAAATTCTGCTTAATAATGTGCTTCATTTTTTTTTCAATTTCAACTAAATCAGCATCACTAATTTTCTTATCAGCGAAATCGATATCATAATAAAAACCATTATCAACATCCGGCCCAATAGCAAACTTTATCTCTGGATAAGTCCGAAGAAGCGCCAAGGCTAAAATATGAGCCAAGGAATGGCGTTGTATTTCTAAATTCTCCATATATGTAATTTTATTCTATATTTTTTAAATAATTAAAAATTTAAATTTTGTCGACTAGCCTGTAAATCTAAAATAGTTTTTTTAAGACCATTTTCTAAAGTAACAACTGGCATCCAGGCTAATTCGTTTCTAATTTTATACGTGTCTGGAATATTCAATTGCGTCATAAATAATTTATTGTCTTCAAAAACTATTTTTGATTGTGACTCAGTCAGTTTAATAATTTTTTGAGCGACATCGTAAAGTTTAACATCTTCTTCGGAACCAACATTAAAAGGACCACTTAATTCCGAACGAATAACTCGAATAGCAGCATCAATAACATCATCAACATAACAAAGAGAAGAAGAGAAATCCTTATCACCAAAAATAACTATATCTTCGTTGTTTAAAGCATTAAATATAAAATCTGAGAGCATTTGATCATCTCCTAAGGTCATTCGAGGACCATAAACACGGAAAACTCTAATAATCTTAGTATCTAATTGAAACATTTGCCTATAAGTATTAACAAAAACCTCAGCGAAACGTTTACCTTCATCATAACAGGCTCTATCGTTAGAGATATCAACTTGACCTAAATATTTTTCATCAATTTTGGAATTAATAGAAGAATTCTCTCTTAAACCATAAACTACAGAAGAAGAAAAATGTAAAAACTTAGCTTGATATTTTAAAGCTAAATCTAAAACATTTTTAATAACATAAGAATTAGCCAATAGAACTCTTTCCCTATTTTTCATAAAATCTTTAGCTGACATTGGACAAGCTAAATTATAAATTTCCTGAATACCCTGAAAAGGAATCTTGAATTTATCTAATTCTTCAAGACTTTCTAAGTCCAAGGGCTGACTCATATCATGATTAATTAAAACAAAATTAGGATCAGATAATAAATGATCGATATTTTTAGGATTACTACTAGAAAAATCATCTACGCATATAACCTTATTTTCTTTAATAAGCTCATCACATAAATTTGAACCGATAAAACCAGCTCCACCAACAACTAAAATATTTTTTTTATCAAAAATTACAGACATATTATTAGATAAGATTCTTGAGATTCTTAAGATTATTAAGATTCTTGAGATTCTTAAGATATTATTTTATTAATTTATTAATATTTATAGATATATAATAGCATAAAAGGTCGTTTTTGCCAAAATATAATCGAAATTAATTAAGTCCCAATTTCAATAAATTCTACCATCACTCCACCTTTATAATCATTCTCTAAACCATAAAAAGATTCCATTAATTCTCCCTTACCATCAAAAGCGCGAACATGAGGAGCCCCTCCAGGGCCAGCTCCAGTAATTATTTCATCTAGACCATCTTTATTTAAATCACCCACTGCCAAATTAACTCCATTCTTAAATTTTTCAGCATAAGCCATAATTCCCCGCAATTTTTTTCCAGAACTATCAAAAATTTTAATTTCTGGTTCTCGACCAGGACCAGGTGAAATTATAATATCATTTTTATCCTTACTATCATTTCCATAAATATCACCCAAACGCACTCGAGCTCCTCCAAAAAAATTTTCTTCATAAGCAAAAAATTGACTTTTAAGTTCCCCTAAACCATCAAAAATCTTAATCTGTGCTCCACCCTTAGAATAAGGAACAACTACAAGCTCAGCCTTCTCATCTCCATTTATATCCCCCACGGCTAAACTAACTCCCCCACTAAACTTAGCATCATAAGCAAAAAATTGACCCTTTAATTTTCCAAAACCATCAAAAAACCTAATATGTGGTCCTCCCCCTGGACCTGGAGCGGTAATTATTTCATTTTTACCATCACCATCAATATCACCTATAGCAACATTTACTCCGCCTCTAAATTTAGAATCGTAAGCAAAAAATTGACCCTTTAAAATTCCCTGATTATCAAAAATCCTAATATGAGGACCACCTCCCTCACCCGCTCCAACAATTAACTCCATTACACCGTCACCATCTAAATCTCCAGACACCATATTAACACTACCATTAAAACCAATATCAAAAGCTGAGAAACGACCTTCCTCCACTCCTTTACTTTTTACAATTCTAATAGAATTAAATGAATCAAATTTATCTTTATAATTTTTTATATCCGACTGAGGAAATAATAAAAAACGACCTGATAAATTTTCCCATTTTTCTAAAGCCCAATTTACTGAGCTAGATAAATTAACTCGACCACTACCCAATTCATCTATATATCCAGGATTTAAATCATTAATATTATCAGAACTTTTATACAAAACCTCTAATAATTGTTGATTATTTAACTTGGGATTGGCTGATTTAATTAAAGCTAAGGATCCACTGATTACCGCCGAAGACATAGAAGTACCTGACCAATAACCATTATAATATTTATTTTTATCATTATCTAAATCATAGAAATAAGTTGAAAAAAAACTAATCCCCGGGGCTGAAATATCAACACATTTTTTTCCATAAGAAGAAAAATTAGCCTTCTGATCCAAAGTATCAGTAGCCCCTACGGAAACAATAATATTCTCATTATTTTTTCCAATAAAACAAGCTGGGTATAAAGCTTTTTCATCTAAATCTGAATCATTGTTTCCAGCAGCTGCTACCACAATAACTCCAGCTTGATAAGCTCTTTCAATCGCCTCTTTAAATCCCTGATTATAATTTAAACCTGAAAAACTAAGATTAATAATATCAGCTCCATTATTAATAGCATAATCAATAGCCCGAACAACATCATTAATATTACCCTCACCAAACTCATTTAAAGCCCGCAAAGACATTATCTTAACTCGAGAAGAAATACCGCTAACACCGATTCCATTATCAATACCAGCCCCAATAATCCCTGCTATCATCGTGCCATGATTGAGACCATCATCTCCACCATTTTGAACTATTTTTGGTCGAGAATCGGGAGTATTATTTACAAAATCCCAGCCATTAACATCATCAATAAATCCGTTATTATCATCATCTTTATTATTATCAAAAATTTCAAATTTATTGCGCCAAATATTTTCCACTAAATCTGGATGATCAATATTAATTCCAGAATCAATTACTGCCACAACAACATTTTTACCAATAAAATTCCTATTCCAAATTGAAGTCCAACCAATTCGGCTCAGATACCATTGATTATTTAAATAAGGATCATTGGGAATATTTTGATAATAAGCTAAAGATTTAGGAACTTTTAAAACAAAATTTCCCAATAAAAAAAATGCTAAAATTAAAACTACTTTTTTATTCATATCAGTAAATTTTAGCATATTTTTTAAAAAATGAAAATTGAAAAACTAATCTTTCTTTTCTTCTATTGGTTTATCTTTTTCTGCCTCAGGAGTAACAACAACCTCCTCCTTAACCACTTCTTCTTTTGCTTCGGTAACAGAAACGACGGCATCATCTAAATTATTTAAAATCTTTAAACCAGAAGAAACCTTGATATCTTTAACCTGAATAAGATCACCAAAATTCTCTAAACCTGAAATATCAACATCGATATGATCCACCAAATCTTTAGGTAAACATTCTATTTCTAAAGAATCAATATTTTTAATCAATAAAGCTCCTAACTCCTTAACTGCCCGAGATTCACCCACAAATTCAAGAGGAATTTCAGCATTAACTTCCTTAGCCATGTCAACTTTATAAAAATCAACATGAATAAATGATCCTTTGATTGGATCTTTCTGAAACTCTTTAATTAAAACTTGAATTTTACCTAAACTTTCAACATCTAATTCAATTAAATTAGACTCTCCGGCTTGTTCATAAACCTTAATAAAGTCATTGAGCTTTAATTTTATTAAAGTATTTTCAGAACCCGACCCATAAACTATTGCCGCCAAGTAATCACGATCCAACTTTTCACTCTTAGCTCTAATTTTAGCTTGTAATTTAGCTTCCATAAGTTTGAAATTAATTTAGTAATATTTAAAAATAATTAATAAATTAGCTTTTTGATTTAATTATAATATTTTGGATAATTCCCATAAGGATAAAATTAGCTACAGTGGCACTACCACCATAACTAATAAAGGGCAAAGAAATGCCCACAACCGGAACTATACCAATATTCATACCAATATTAATAAACATTTGAATAAAAATCAAGACCATTGCACCTAAAATAAAAAAAATGGCAAAATCATCTTTAATTCCTCTAATAACTAAAAGTAATCGCCAAAATAAAACAAAAAATATAAATAATACTAAAGCAGCTCCTAAAAATCCTAATTCTTCTGAAATAACTGAAAAAATAAAGTCATTTTGCGCTTCTGGTAAAAATTTTAATTGCGATTGAGACCCAAAGCCTACTCCCCGCCCCATGACTCCACCCGAGCCAACAGCAATCAAAGCTTGAGAAACATTATAACCCTCGCTCAAAGAACTTTGACCAGGATTAAGTAAAGTCAAAATTCTATCTTTTTGATAATCTACAAAATAAAAATTCCAAGCTAAAAAAGCTCCAATAAATACAGAAATAATTATTATTAAAAAATAACGACGATTAAAACCTACTAATATTAAAATAATAAACCAAATAGCTAATAAAATAATAGCTGGACCAAAATCCGGTTGCAGAAGAACTAAAAATACAAAACCAAAAGTCCCTAAAAAAGATAAAATCAAAGATTTCAAAGGTCGCATTCTCGTAGCAGAATTAGAAAAAAATCGAGCTAAAAATATTATTAAAATAATTTTAATAAATTCTACTGGTTGTAAACTAAAGCCAAAAATATCAAACCAACCAGTTGTCCCTCGAACAGTTTTTCCAAAAAGCAAAACAGCAATTAATAAAAGAATACCAAAGCCATAAATAATTTTATTAAAACTTTTCAATAAATTATAATCTATAAATGAAAAAGTAAAAAATAAAACCAAGCCAATAATAATAGCAATGATTTGCTTTTTAAAATTTAATAAACTCAAAGTTTCTTGTCCTAAGGCAATACTATAAATTTCAATCAGACCAAAAAGCGACAATAATAATATCGCCGAAAAAATAAGCCAATCAAATTTTAAAAAATAATATTTTAATTTATTTAACATTTCTTTAAATAGAACTAATGAACATGAAAAAATGAATTGAGAACTATCATAATTCCAAGACCAATAATTATCCCTAATAATTGTTTTAAGCTTTTATTAATTCTAATTTCCTTTTTAAGCTCAGGGATTAAATCAGATGAAGCAATATAAATAAAACCACCAGCGGTTATAGGAATAATAAACTCTACAAAGCCATCTAAATAAGTCCCTAATAAAATAACAATAATAGCACCTAAGATAGAAAATGAAGCTGAAATAAAATTGTAAAAAAGAGCCTTTTTGACAGAATAGCCAGCATGAATCAATACTCCAAAATCACCTATTTCCTGAGGAATCTCATGGGTAATAACAGCCACGGTAGTTAAAACTCCTAAACGAATATCTACTAAAAAAGCACCGGCAATAACCATGCCATCTATCAAATTATGCAAACCATCTCCTACCAGATTCATAACTCCTATGGGATGAGGATGCTCATCACAAGTTATCTCATGACAATGACGCCAATGAATTATTTTTTCTAATATAAAAAATAAAATTATACCACCCAAGATGCCAAACCAAACCATATTGCTATGATGATCAACTTCTTCTAAAGCTTCGGGGATTAAGTGCAAAAAAGCTCCACCTAATAAGGCTCCAGCTGATAAAGAAACTAAAAACATTACTATCTTTTTAAGTTTTTTAATAGAAAAGCTGAGGAATAAAACACCAACAAAAGACAATAACGACGTTATCACTGAAGCGATTATGATATAAAAATAAATTTTATTCATTTTATTTTTTTAATTTTAGAGACGGTCTCTTTTTTTCCTTTATTTTTAGTAAAGATTTCTGGATGTTTTTTATAATAAGCTGAAATAACCTCGCGTAAACCTTCTACCGCTAAAACTGAGCAATGAATCTTTTGCCGAGGTAATCCATCTAATTTTTTTACAATTTTATTCCAATCAAATTTCTGAGCTTCCTCTAGGGTCATACCTTTAACCATCTCGGTCATAACCGAAGCGGTGGCTATATTAGAAGCACAACCAAAGGAAAGGAACTTAATATCTTTGATTTTACCATCTTTAACCTTAATAGAAAAAGATAATTGATCTCCACAAACCATATTTCCTACCTCAGCCACAGCATCAGCTTTTTTTATTTCCCCAATGTTTTTAGGATGAAGAAAGTGTTTCATGGTCTTTTTAGTATAATTTAATGACATATGCTTAAAGCTTTTTCGATTGATAAAAAATCGATTGGCTAATTAATTTTAATAGTTATATTATATACTTTTTTATAAAAAAAACAAATCCAAAGATAGGATTTGTTAAATCACTCACAATACACCAATTATCTAAAAGATTTATTCATTTTTAATTTTATTACTACAAGCAATTATTAGTTTTTTGATCAAATCTAAATAATTTGTTCCAGGGAGTAGTTGGTCTGCCGGAATAACCTTTGTTATTTCTTCCTTGATAAAACCGGCGATTTTAAGAATAATCGGTCTCAACTCAGCCAGCTCTTCTACTGTATAAAACCGACCATCAATCTCAACCCCATTGATCTCTTGATCCGTATTGATTACTTTTTCAAAACTTTGTTGAATCTCTTTCATAATTTTTAGACTTTTAACAATTAACATTGCTAAAATATTAATTAAAAAATAAAATTTTACTTTTAAATAACGGTAATATCTAAAGCTGTTATGTAAAATATGAGGCTCGCGAAGCGCTAGCGAAGTAAGCAACATTATGTTCAAGAATTACTCGGTCATCAAAATATTCGCACCACTCAAATCTATACTCATATTACTAATCCAAAACTAAAAAACATTAAAATCCCTTTATGAAAATCATTTTAAAAAATACCTCTCTCTCAATTACTCAATTATTCTATTCTAAATAATCAATTAAGCCCTTTAATTCTTCAAAATTATGAATTACTTGAAAAGGCTTTTCAGTTTTTAACAAATCTTCATGATGATAACCCCATGACACAGCGATGCTCTCAATTCCAGCTATTTTAGCCTCTTTTAAATCTCCGATGGTGTCAGTTATAAACAAAACTTCGTTTTTCTTTAAACTATATTTATCCAATAAATATTCAATTTTCTTTATTTTAGAAGAAGAAAATTGACACCCCAAAACCTCCTTAAAACAAGAATCAATTTCCCCTAATTTTAAAAAATAATTCAGATTATCCTCCCTTCCGCTAGAAACTATAAATAACGAATACTTATCAGAAAGATATCTAATTTCATCCAATAACGGAAATAAATTATTTTTAGTGAACTCATCTCTTTGAATTTCAAAAAAGTCCTCCGGAATTTCAAATAACGGCTCCTCTATGACGTTGCCGTTATGATGTTTTTCAAAATCTTCAATACTTAAATTTGGATTAATTATTTTAACAATTAGATAATTTAATTCTTTAGTGTCCCCAATAACTCCATCAAAATCAAAGATAATTGCCTTCATATAATATAATTTTATTTTATTACACTAAACTTCCTCAACCTCTCCACCGTTTTAACTAATTTATTAATAACATAATCAACTTCTTTTTTATTATTATATCGACCCCAAGTAAATCTAACATTGCTATTCATATATCTCGGATCAATCCCAATGGCAGTAATCACTGAAGAGACTTTTAAATTTTGAGCTGAACAAGCTGAGCCAGTGGAAACACAAATCCCAGCAACAGACAAATCAATTAAAATCGCCTCCCCCTCTACGCCCTCAAACATAATATTCAAATTATTTTCTACTCTATTTTTTAAATCTCCATTAAGACGAATATTTTTTATTTTTTTAGCTACCTCCTTCCAAAAATAATCTCGTAAAGATTTAACTTTTTTTACATATTCACTTCTTTCCGAATAAGCCAATTTTAAAGCCTCAGTCATGCCAACAATTCCCGCCATATTATATGTCCCGGCCCTTAAACCATCTTCCTGCCCGCCACCAACAATAATTGGTTTTATTTTTATATCTCTATTAACATAAGCTAAGCCCATTCCTTGTGGACCGTAAAATTTATGAGCTGAAAGAGATAAAAAATCTACACCCCATTTTTTAATATTAATTTTTAAATATGGCACTGCCTGAACAGCATCAGCATGAAAATATATTCCCTTTTCTTTGGCTATTTTTCCAATCTCTTCTATGGGCTGAATAGTCCCAATTTCATTATTTACTGCCATAACCGAAATCAAAACAGTTTCCGGTTTTATTTTTTTCTTTAAATCCTTTAAATCCAAAATTCCCCTTTCATCAACCGAAATATAATCAAAAGTAAAGCCCTCATCCAATAATTCCCGACCCGAAGATAAAACACAAGGATGTTCAATAGCTGAAATTAAAAAATGATTCCCTTTACCACGATTAGCCCGCATCACTCCTTTTATAATTAAATTATTAGCCTCAGTAGCCGAAGAAGTAAAAATAATATTATCCGCCATCCCTTTTAAAATTTTAGAAATTTCCTTTTTACATCTCGCAATTTTAATATTATTTTCCTGCCCCATAAAATGAATAGAGGAAGCATTGCCATATTTATCTTCAAAATATGGTCTCATTTTTTTCAAGACTCTCTTGTCAATTTTAGTTGTAGCGGAATTATCTAAATAAACTTGCATATTATTTTAAATTTATTTTTTCAATAACAACTGGAATTTCTGGTCTATCCAAACGCCCTGGCATCAATGTTTTTACCTGCGAAATCTTATTAACGACATCCATTCCTCCTATAACCTTGCCAAAAACCGGATGCTTGGAAGTCAGTGGCTCTTTATCAAAATCTAAAAATGAATTATCAGCAACATTAATAAAGAATTGAGAGCCACCCGAATTTGGCCCAGAGTTGGCCATAGAAATTGTTCCAACAATGTTACTTAATTCTGGGTCAGCAACATGTTCATCAGGAATAGCATAACCAGGACCACCAGTCCCCCATAAACTCATTTGATTATCATCTTTAGTTAAAGGATCCCCTCCTTGAATCATAAAATCTTTAATAACTCGATGAAATTTTATTCCATCAAAATAACCACTATCAGCTAAATTCAAAAAGTTAGCCACAGTTATTGGCATTTTGTCGTTAAAAAACTCAATAGTAAAATTCCCTAAACTAGTTTGAAACTCAGCTTGAGAATATTTTTTTAAGATTTCTTGATTCATATTATTATTTAAATTATTAGTTAAATTATTATCAATCTCTGCTATGCTCTGCTCATTGATATTATTATTTATTAAATCAGATGAATAATCACTGTTCATCTCTTTTTTAGCGCAAGCCGAAAGACCAAGCGCTAAAGGAATAAGTAAAATAGAAAATATCATTTTTTTTCTCATATTTTTTTATTTAATTATAGATTATTGACAAATTATTAAAAATACTTTATAATTTTAGTATTAAGACAAAAGAGGATCCGGACGGTCTAGTGCCTAAGGAGCCTTTTTTTATACAATCTTTTCCTTCTTATTACATAAAAAATCATAAAACTCAGAACCAAGTCCTTTATATAAAGATGAATAAAACCGCTTATTAGGAAACAAAATCTTTAATAATTTGCCCTCATCAATCAAAAAATCAACTAGCGATTTATAATCACCATCACCAGAAACTAGAACTATCTTATCAAATGATTCCTTTTTGTATATAGCTTTCATAATCTGAAAAATTATATCGGAGTCAACATTTCCCTTCTTTTTCCCCAACATGACCGAATTATGCTCTCTAAATTTTAAAATAAAACCAGCGTCTTGTATTTTATCGTAAAGTTCATCCTTACCATTAATCACACAACCCAAAAAATAATAAGCCTTAGAAATTTTATATTTATCTTTTAAATAAATTCTAAACTTTGACAAATCAACCTCCCAGGGAGGAATTTCAGAATTTGTTCCCATATATAAATTTTGTCCATCAATAAAGGCTAAATTATTATCTTCCATATTTTCTATCATAAAATGTTGTTTAAAAAATTATAATCCAAAACTATCTTAAATCTTTAAGCGAGTTAAATTTCTTCCCCTTCCCAGTAGCAATCTCCTTTCTACCCTTATTGATCTCTTTCAATAGTAAATCTTCTTGCCACTGCCTAACTAGGTGCCTAAAAAACTCACTAGTAGAGGAAAAGTCTCCAGTTTTAACAGCTTTTTTGATGGTCTTTGCCATTGTTTCTGGCAAAGAAATGTTTATAACCTCACGCATAATAATAAAATTAATTGTAATACAAAGTATTACAATTATAGATCAATTTTTAAACAATATCAATACCACAAAAGAATAGATTAAACCTTAAACTTTTTCTTAATATCCTTATCATCTTCTTCCCTTTTTTCCTCAATAACTTCTTTAGCCTGGAGGCGAAGCTCCGCTAAATCCATTTTATCCAATTCCTTAACCCTTTTTAATAAATATTTTTTAGTATTTAATTTTGGATCTTCTAAAACCTCAGCCAACAAGACGTCTAAAATCGCCCCCATTTTGGGACCTGATTTCATTTTTAATTCCGAAATCATAATATCACCATTAACCTTCAACATTTTAACCGAAACTGGATCATTTTGCACCTTCTCCATCATATATTGCAAATGACGCAACTTATAGGGCATAGCTTTAGGGGTGCCTGAGCCTAAACGATCAGCTACACGCAAATCAATCAAATCCTTTAAATTATCTCTGCCAGTTTTGGCAATTAATCTCCTAACTGAAGCCTCGGTCACCTCCCCCACATTATAATAAAACATATGATTTTTTACTAGATTGACTACCATTTCAATATCAATATTAGAAAACTTCAAACGAGTCATAATCTTTCTAGTCATCCGAGCACCGATATATTCATGATTATAAAAAGTTTTCTGACCATCAATAATTTTCATTGATTGAGGCTTACCAATATCATGTAATAACGAAGCAAGACGAACCTGCCATTTACAGCTTGGACAATATTTTAAAGAAAGTAAATTATGTTTTAAAACCGTATAAACATGGTGATGATTCTGCTTCATATTCTCTCCAACTAATAGTTCCGGTAAAATATACTGCAATAATTTTGTTTTATTCAAATAAACAAAAGCTTCATAGGACATATCTGATTTTAAAATTTTAACTAGTTCATCTTTAATTCTCTCTTTAGCAATAAATTTCAAACTCCCTGCCATTTTTAAAATTCCTCTTTCAGTTTTAGGCTCCAAAGAAAAACCCAATTGAGCTGAAAAACGAATAGCGCGCATCATCCGCAAAGCATCCTCTTTAAATCTATCAACCGGCTCCCCTACCGCCCTAATTATTTTTAAATTTATATCCTTTAATCCGCCAAATAAATCAACCAAAAAGAATTCTTTTTTATTTATTATTATTTTTCTAGAATTATATTTTTCTCCATAAACACACTTTACTGGACAAATTGCTAGAGCGTTAATAGTAAAATCACGTCGCATTAAATCTTTTTCCAAATCTTGTTCAAAAACAACTTCATCGGGACGGCGATGATCACGATAAGTACTTTCGCTACGATAAGTTGTAGTCTCTAAAACTGTCAAAACATTTTCATCCTTATCTTTTATAGCTAAAATAACGGTGCCAAAATCATTTTCATATTTAGCAGAAGGAAAAATAGCCAAAATTTCATCTGGTAGCGCATTAGTGGTAATATCAAAATCACTAGGAATTTTACCCATTAACAAATCACGAACACATCCTCCCACCAAATAGGCTTCAAATCCGCTTTCTTCAATTTTTTCTATTATATTTAAGGCTAATTTTAACATTTTATTTTTTCTTTGATAAATTCCAATGACTCTCTAAATTTCCCAATATTATCCAATAACTTGTCGAAATGCAAACAATTAACATCTGACTCCATTAAATTTTCACAAATAATAAATTGTTCCTCCAAAGAGGCCAGCATATTACTCAATATTTTTTCACTAAAATTTACAAACTCTTTATCTTCACTTAAATCATCCAGAGAAAAATCTTTTTGATCTATTTTATCTTGAAAAGTCTCAATAATTTTATCTAAATCATTTTTAGATATTGCCAGAAAAAAAGCAGGAATATTCTTTATTTTTTTCTTAACAAGCTCTCCATCTTGAGAAAAAGTTATTCCATATTCTAAATAAGCTCCACCTTTAAGATTAATTTTTTTAATTTTATCTCTTTTTTTAATCGAGCCATCATCACTGCCAATACCTAAAACCTGATCAAAACCACAAACTACTGCTCCGGTTTTCTTATCAACTAAAACATAATCAACTCCATTTTCATAATCATCATAATAAGAAGCTCGCGCTACCAGAAACCTATCCTTTAAACAACCATGCAACAATAACGAAACTAGTATTTCGGCTATAACAGAAGGATCTTTATCTTTCTTCTCTTTTAATTGAGAAATAGAACATGATTTTTCACTAGCCCAAACCATTTCTTTATTTTCTACCACTTTTTTATGAAAATCAGCATCAGGTCCATCCATTTTAATAGTCAAATCTCTCTCTAAAATAGGGCCACTACTTTCATATTCCTTATTTAAACTATCACTAACTTTTTTTAACTCATCTTTAAGAAAAAAACCAATTTTTTCATATTTAATCTTAGGGCCTCTTTTTTCAAATTGACTAAGATCCATCTTGCCAAGGATTTTTAATTCTCCCATATTTTTATTTTTACTACTTGTACAAATTTTTTATACATCAATATTATTTTTCTTCAAAAAAACAAGTCTTAATTTCCAATTCCTCTATTTTTTCAAGTCCAGTAATAAAAACAGCAATATCCTCCTTCTTAGCCTTAAGAACTAAAACTATCATTCCGGGACAATTCTCTATACAAGTCTTAGTAATATTTACTCCTAGACGAGCCATTATGAGATGCCCATTTTTAGTTAAAAAATTATTTAAACTACTAGAGACCTTTTGTCTATTAGTGGTTAAAATAGTAATACTAGCTAATTGTTCCATATTCTTAATAGCTCATTATACTATAATAATAGTAAAATGTGCCAAATTAAATTAATTAATCTTATCTTTTAATCTTTTTTTATAATTAGTATGCAACACCTTGTGACCTAGCTTGTTTTCCTTGAGCCAATTTACAACCTCAACTGCTCCTTTATTATCATGAGCCGTCCTTATTTTAACCTTTTTATCACCTTGATACAAGCCCGCCGTCCTTTTAGCCACTATCTCTACTGAACTTGGTATCGGTTGACCCCCTCCACCAATACAACCACCCGGACAAGCCATCACTTCAATATAGTCATATCTACTTAAATTATCTAAAACATCCTTAATATTACCTATTCCATTGACTACTGCTACATTTAACTTATTACCCGATAAATTTAATTTAGCCTCTTTAACACCTTTCGATCCACGAACTTCCTTAAATTCCAAACGAGAATTACAAATCTTGGCCTTAGAAGAATCACAAATAGCATGATGAGCTGTTCGCAAAGCTGACTCCATCACTCCCCCACTAGCTCCATATATTAAACCAGCTCCACTGCCATCATTTATCAAATCATTAGATTTCTCTGGTTTTATTTTTTTGAAATCAATATTATTTTTCTTAATCATAAAGGCCAATTCTCGAACTGTTAAAACCTTATCTATTGGTTTTAATTTCCCAATCTTAAGTTCAGGACGAGAAATTTCAAATTTCTTGGCAGTACAAGGCATAATAGAAACAACAATAATATCTTCCGGTTTAATATTTTTCTTTTGAGCCCAATAAGTTTTAATAATTCCTCCTAGATGAATTTGTGGAGAACGAGAACTTGTTAAGTGTGGTATTAAGTCCGGTCTATAAAATTCTAAATATTTAACCCAGGCTGGACAACAAGAAGTTATTAGAGGTAATTTAGCCTTTTTATTCCCCAATCTTTCTAATAATTCTTCGGCCTCCACTAAGGTAGTAACGTCAGCTCCAAAAACCACGTCCATAACTTGATCAAATCCTAATTTTTTAAGAGCGGCTACCATTTTACCACTATTATTTTGACCATAAGGTAAACCAAATTCCTCGCCAATCGCCATTCTAGTAGAAGGAGCAATAATTGCTATTAAAGTTTTTTTACCTTTTTGAGCAAGTATTTTTTCTAATTCTGGCCAATCATATTTTTCCTGTGCTGAGGCTACCGGACAATGAAGAGTGCATTGACCACAATAAATACAATCTATATTTTTATTTTTAGTCGGAACTATTTCTTGCTTGACCCCCTTACCCCTAATTTCTAAATAATTAATTTTTTGAACATTAGAACAAACATCAACACAATTTCGGCAATCAATACACTGAGAACCGTCAACTTCCACAGTATTGGCGAATTTATATATTTTTCTATCTACTTTTCTATCTTTAAAATGATTTATTTTAAGATTATAGCGTTTAGCTAAATTTAAAAGAGTGCAATCAAATTTTAAAGTACAACCATCGCATTTTTCCAAGTGTTCAGAAAAAATCAATTTTAAATTAGTATTTCTAGCTTTTTGAACTTTTTCGGAGTTTGTAAAAACCTCAATACCATTTTCAGCAATTACTGAACAAGAAGTCATAAGCTTATTACACCCTTTAACCTCCACTACACAAACTCGACAATTAGCTTTAATTTCCAAATCAGGATGATAACATAAGGATGGAATAAATATTTTATTTTCTCGGGCAATTTCTAAAATAGTTTGACCACTATAAGCAAGACATTCTTTTCCATCTATTTTTATTTTTATTTTCTTATTCATAAAATTATATTAACTTACTTTTAAAGGGAAAACGTTTTTAAAATAGCTTAAAACAGCAATGGGAGCAGAAACGCCTAAGGCACAAAAAGAAGACAAAGAAAGATTTTCGCAAATATCTAAAAAATCTTTATTAGCTTTTAATAAACAATCTTTTTGACACTTAGAACTAGAGCTAATATCTTCAAATAATTCTAGCAAACGATAAGTTCCTTCTCGACAAGGAGCACATTGACCGCAAGAATGACCAACGAAAAAACTTAACCAATACTTAATCAACTCTAATGACTGATGTTTTTCCAAATCATATATAGTAATAGATCCAGCCCCAGAAACTTTTTGCTCTAATTGTTTCTCATTTAAAACATCACCGGAAGCATCACCCCCAACCTGAACAAAGAATTTATAATCAGGATAATTCCCAGTTTCTCGTAAAACTTTAGCTATACTCCAATCATCAGGCAAAGAATAAACCCCAATATTTTTAGAAGCTAAATTGATAGAATAAAATCTTTGATGAGAAAATTTATTAATACTTACTAAATAAATATTATAGATAGTTTCGATATTATTTATTAAAGTTGGCTCACCAAACAAGCCTTTCTCGGTCGGAAATGGCGGTCGAAGACGTGGTTCCAAGTGCTGACCTTCAATGATATTTAAAATAGTGCTCTCTTCACCACCAATATAACCAGCTTCTTTCGGTTTTTTAAAAATTTCAAATTGACCTTTTAGACCAGCCTTATTAAACTCTTTAATAATTGCCGAGTTATATAATTTATAATATTTACTATTTAGATAAAAATATATTTTTTTGGCCTTAATAAAATCAGAAGCAATTTTTACTCCTTGAGAAAATTCTTTTAAATGATTTTTAATAATATAGCCATCTTTATAAATCCCTGGTTCTCCCTCGGCTCCATTAATTACCAAATATCTAACTTTACTCTTAGACTTGGCAACAGCTTGCAATTTAATATGAGTCGGAAAACCGGCTCCACCACGACCAATTAAACAAGCACTTTCTATTTTTTTTATTATTGACATATTTTATAATTAATTTTTGTCATTCTTACAAAAATTAGAATCCAGCTTTTTTATGCTTATCCTTACGACTATACTTCTTTTTACTCTTATGCGGGCCACCTTTAATACTAAAAGCCCCAGCGCCGGTCTCGATGTCCTGTTCTCTTCCTCCCTTTTTTAGCCCCTTTAACAAAGCTTTATCCTTTTCTTCTTGAGAAATTTTTATACTAAACTTCTCCTTCATATTATTTTAAATTAATTATATAAATTACATTTTAAACCTAAACAACAAGAGCTATTAAATCAGCTAATCGGCAAGAATATCCCCATTCATTATCATACCAAGCAATAATCTTGACCATATCGCCACCGATCACTTTAATAAGAGATAAGTCAACAATAGCACTATGATTATTACCAATAATATCAGAAGATACTAAGGGTTCATAAGATGGTTCAATTATATCTTTGTATTTTTTATTCTTAGCAATTTTTACGAAATTAGCGTTTATTTCTTCTACTGTTGTTTTCTTTTTTAATAAAAAAACAATATCACACATTGACCCGACAACCACTGGCACCCTAACTGCTAAACCATCAAAAGTCCCTTTAAGTGACGGAATAGTTTGGCTTACAGCAATGGCTGCTCCAGTTGTAGTTGGAACTAGGTTAATCCCTGCCGAACGAGCCCGACGCAAATCTTTATGTGGACCATCAACTAGATTTTGATCAGCAGTATAGGCATGAATAGTAGTCATTAAAGCTTTCTTGATACCAAATTTTTGTCTAATAATATCAGTAACCGGAGCTAAACAATTAGTAGTACAAGAAGCACAAGATAAAATCTGATCTTTTTTGCTAATCTTATTTTCATTAACTCCTAAAACGATAGTTTTAACACTCCCCTCACCTTTAGCCGGGGCTGATAAAATAACTTTCTTAGCACCCGCTTTGATATGCATCATTAAACCCTCCTTGTTAGTAAAACGACCGGTGCATTCCAAAACAACATCCACTTTCATCTTAGACCAAGGTAAAAGAGCTGGATCTTTTTCTGATAAAACCGGAGTCTTTCTTCCATTAACAATAATATTTTTTTCATCATGCGAAACCCTTCCACTATAGATTCCATAAGCTGAATCATATTTTAATAAATTTGCCAATGTTTTTGTATCTGTTAAATCGTTAATAGCCGTAATATTATAATGTGGATATTTTTCTAAAATAATTTTAAAAACAGCTCGGCCAATACGACCAAAACCATTGATAGCAACGTTTATTTTTTTTGACATATTTTTTTTCTTTTAATATTAATTTTTTATCTAAAACAAAAAATTAATTCAAAAATGAATTTTATTTATTAAATTATTACCAATAAAATTATAGCATATTTTATAAAAAACTAAAAATCGCCCCAAAAAGGACGATCTTTATTCTAAGATAATAACTATATTTTTAAGAATCTTTTTTCTTGTGTCTATTGAGATCCACCTCTACCACAATGCCACGATCATCGTCTTTCTCTCCCTTAAAATAAACATCAACAGCTTGTTTCAAAACATGATGTCCAACCACTTCTCCTCGACGACCATCAACATTAACCTTAGCTCCAATAGGCGGAAGTTTTTTAAATAATTCTAAATACCCTTCGTATTCATAAGACAAACAACACATTAATTTTCCACACATCCCTGAAACTCGATCACTACCACGATGAACTACTTGTTGAGCTTCGGCCATTTCTGAAGTAATAGAAGAAAAATCTCTAATATGCCCCTGACAACACAAAACTCTTCCACAATGACCAAAATCGCCACAAAATCTAGCCTCATCCCGACTACCAATTTGAGTCAAACGAATAATTCCCTTAAAATGACCGGACAAATCTTTAACTAAATTTCTAAAATCAACCCGATTATCGGAATAAAAAGCAAAATTAATTCTATTTCGATCCAAAGAAAAATGAACATCAACCAGCTTCATGGGTAAATTATATTTATTAATAATTTCCTGACAATAATCTAAGGCTGATTTTTTTTCATTCTCACTAATAACTTTATCAAGGTCGTCTTGATTAGCTAAACGAAGAACTGGTTTAAGGCTTTTTCTATCTTCCTCAGATTCTATCTCGCTAGAATCTTTAAAACCAAAAACCTGACCAACTTCTTGACCAAATTCAGTTTCAACAATTACATAATCATCAATTTTCAAATCTAAATCATTGAGACTAAAATTATACTTCTTATCCCAAGATGCAAATTGTATTTGAGCTATTTTCATTTATTATTATTGTTAGAGAGAGTATCTAATAAATTTAATAATATTAACTCCACCTAAAATATCATTGATAGTTTTTTTGTCATCTTTGATATATTCTTGATCTACTAAGCAAACTTCGGAATAATATTTTTTAATTTTACCCTGCATAATATTTTCAATTATATTTTCTGGCTTACCCTCTTTTAATAATTGCTCGCGATAAATTTCTTTTTCTTTTTCTAATTCTTCTGCTAAAACCTCAGAACTATTTAAATAACGAGGATTAGCGGCGGCAATATGCATAGCAATATCTCCAGCTAATTCTTCCTTACCAGCTTGATCTAGGGCTACTACAACACCAATTCTTCCACCTAAATGAGAATAAGCAGAAACGGTTTGACCAGAAATAACAGCAACCCTACCTAAAGCTAATTTCTCTCCAATAACTCCACTTAAAGTACTAATTTGCTCTTCTACTGTTGAAGCATTTAATTCCATAGATAATAATTCTTCTGAATTACTTGGTTTTTTAGATTTAACAACTTCTAAAATATCGGAAGTTAATTTTTGAAATTTATCATTGCGAGCCACAAAATCTGTTTCCGAATTTAATTCTACGATATAACCCTCTGTTTTATCATCATTGACAGCTACTAAAATAATTCCTTCACTAGCCTCTCGCTCACTTCTTTTAGAAGCCTTAGCAATTCCCTTTTTACGTAAAAATTCAATAGCCTTTTCTAGGTCTCCCCCAGCCTCATCTAAAGCTTTTTTACAATCAACCATTCCGGCTCCAGTCATTTCAC
>JAQVFY010000047.1 GCA_028696995.1 Patescibacteria group bacterium | reverse complement strand
CTAAAAATAGTTACTATATAAGGAGGGCGATGGCGCTAAGTAAAAAAATCTCGCTCATAGTTGTAATTTTAGGTATTGTTTTTTTATTTGGATTTAAAGGTGTTTATCCTGCAAAGGCTGCTGATGTGCCAAAGCCAGAAACTTATTTTTGCAAAGATAGCGCTCAAAAAGGATCTGTGCCGGGTAGTGTAAAAGTTCGAATTACTAAAGTATCTGTAAACGAGAAAAGTGATAAAAAAAGTGATACAAATTGGTATTCAGCCACAATAACTTGGCAACTAAGCGGGACAGATGCCTTTAACGGATCCAAATATGGAGGAAAGTATAATTATGAGCCAGGAAATATCACCAGAACTGCTAGCGATGAAAAAAAATCAGGCACAATTGGCGTCGGCCATGGAATTTATAAAATTAAAGACGCTGTTCAGCTAAAGCCTAATTCAACTTTAAAGTACCAATTTGAAAAATTTAAAATATGCTGGCAAGAAACAGTTTCTTCGGGAATGCCTAATCCGACAACAGGGGTTCCAACATCAACAAGAAAAGTTGATTATTATGCTGAAATTGAGTCAACACCCGTTAGCGTTCAAATTGGCAGCGATGGAAAAGCAGGAGAAGCTACAGGCGAAGATGGCACCCCAATCGACAGCCCAACTTCTACTCCATTAAGTTATGATGCCTGCATGCAAGATTATTCTTTGCCTTGCGAAAGCGAAAAATGCTGTGGCTCGCAGATAGGACATATAATTGATACCAGTATATACAAAGCTGGAGCACTGCCCACAATGGCTTATGTTAAATGCTGGATATCCTGCGAAATTGATCAAGCTCTTTCTAGATGGACATCTTATGTAATTAATACAATTGTTGAAGATGCTTTAGGAATATAAATTTATGAAAAAAATATTTTTTAAAACTATAAAATATTTACCAGCAATAATTTGTTTAGGATTAATTATTTTTTTGCCGCAAATTTCTTCTGCAGCTGAGCCTTTGGCAACTTCAATTAATCAAGATTATATTAAAAAGCCTTGGACAATTGTAATGTGGCTAATTAACATAATTTCTGTTGCTTTATTAATTGCAATTGCAATTGGCACAGCACTCCGAGTTGAAAATTTATATTTTAAACGTTTGTTACCAGCTTTGATTATTGGTTTAATTTTGGCAAATTTTTCATTTTTGATTTGTAGAATAATGATCGATGTTGTTCAAATACCCACAGGCTGGATAGTAGAATATCCGGAAGGCACGCAACTAAGCCATGAAAACATTTTGGGGCTTATTGGCTTAAAAGGATTAATCTCGTCAAAAAGTATATTTACCGCTGCATTATCACTTATTGGCTTGCCTGGAGGGGGAGGAGGTCTTGGCACCTTAATTCTTGTTTTATTAATTTTACTATTACCAGTAATTTTATTTATTGTGATTCTGTGGTTTTTGCTAATGATAAGAATTTATGTAATATGGTTTTTAGTAATTATGTCGCCGCTCGCCTTTTTTTGCTTAATGATCCCAATGTTTCAAAAATTATGGCAAACTTGGTGGAGTTGGTTTGTCAAATGGCTACTTTTGGGATTTTTAATTATTTTTGTATTAAAAATAGGAATTCTTGTTACCAGTTCAACTCATAATCTTGGTTTTTCTTCAAATATTGGTCAATGGGTTATTGGAATCGTCACATTAGTATTAGCGGTTTATTATATTCCTTTTGTATTTATTGGTGGTGGAATTATGGCTGCTTGGGCAAAAGCCCCAGGAAAAATATTTAGTCATGGCGCAGCTTTATCTGGAATGGGTGTCCGGGCAGCAGCAGGAGGAAACAAAAAACACTGGCTTTCAAAAACCGGCTCTTGGTTACAATCAGCTGGCAATGCTATTAACCCAAACTTATCTGACGAAATGAAATTAATACCTGGATTAGGAGGTTCGATAAGTACAATGAATAAAGAATGGTCCGAGTCACAAAGAGAAAAAAACTTAACCCGCGGTGCGACTGGGCAAATAAATCGTGTTCTTAATCCTGAGCAAACTCAAAAAATGACTAAAAAAGATGAAATGGGCGATTGGCAACCGCGATCTACTTATTCTTTTATTAATGATACTTCAAACAAAGCACATTCTGCAGAAGAAGAATTAGCTTTAATGGAAACTATTCGTCAAACCGGCGATGAAAAAATTGCAGAAGCAGTCTATGGTGCGAATACTGAAGAAGCTGATAGATTTATCGGAAAAACAAGGGCATATATTGAAAGAATTAATACAACAACAGATGAATCAGCTAAACAAGAGCTACTATCTGCTTCCCATAGTGCGCAAGAAAAAGCGTTGACTGACCCAAATTCATTTATTAGCCAAAATGCTAATGCGCGTACACAGGCTCGGCAACAGCGAGTAATTACTGCTATTAGGAATAATTCTCCTGCAGCAGGAGTTAGGAGATCAGGTGAAAGAGTCAGCGACATTGAAGTTCGAAATTCACCACTTGTCCAACAGTCAGCAGATTGGGTAGCCTATCAAATTACTCAGCCAGGCGCAAATGCACAACAAATTGCTGATACTTTACGTAATGTAGATACCGTAACTGCTGTTAGAGCATTTGAGCAAGCCCATAGTCGGATAAGAATGCCGCAAGGAGCAAATCCTCAACAGCAACAACAAATTGCACAACAAAAACAGCTTGTTGAACAAGCTACACAAATTAGATTAAGTAATGCGGGGCGACAAGGAACTGGTGATTTTATGTCAGCACATATGGTTGGGAATAGACTACAACAGCAAGGATTAATCGGACCGCAAGCAAAAACTTATAGAAGCGAGGTTAAAGCAATTAAAACAAGGATGATGCAAAGTCCTGGCAGCACAACTGAAATGGCGGATGCAGAAAGAATTTTGGAAAGAGCAGGCTTGCCAGTAGCCCAGTTGTCACAAGGGGCAGAAAGACAAAAAGAAATTTTGAATTTACTTGACACTACTGACGAAGCAACGAAAGTTTTATCTAACCCAGGAGTTACTCAAAACACTCCTATTGCTCAAGCTTTCAATGATCATGTACATACTATCTTTAATCCATAATTAATTTCTTATGCAATTTAGAGTACCACAAAACATAGACTTAGAAGATAAAGTAATCGGGCCAATGACCTTGAAGCAATTTGTGTATGTCTTGGCTGGCGGAATGCTTGATTATGTTTGTTTTTTAATTTTTGACACCACTCTTTTCATTTTACTGGCGCTTCCTATTACCCTTTTTTTCTTAGCAATGGCTTTTGCCAAAGTTCAAGATCAACCTTTTCCAAAATTTTTGCAAAATTTTATTATCTTTTTATTTATTCCCAAACAACGCGTTTGGAACAAAAAAGCCAAACCAGTAAAATTAGTTTCTAAAAAACTTGATGATAATACAGAACAAAAATTTGAGCCAAAAGATGTTAAAACAGGAGAAATTGAAA
>JAQVFY010000046.1 GCA_028696995.1 Patescibacteria group bacterium | reverse complement strand
TTCTTTGCTTAAACCAGAAGAAGCCGTAATAGTAATTTTCTGTTCTTTATTAGTAGCCTTATCTTTGGCAGTAACATTTAAAATTCCATTAGCGTCCAAATCAAAAGAAACTTCAACTTGAGGGACTCCTCGAGGTGCTGGTGGAATACCATCAAGAATAAATCGCCCCAATGTCTTATTATCACCCGCCATTGGTCTTTCTCCTTGAACAATATGAATCTCTACACTAGGTTGATTATCAGCAGCAGTAGAGAAAACTTGTGATTTAGAAGTTGGAATAGTAGTATTTCTCTCAATAAGTGGAGTAGCTACTCCCCCTAAAGTTTCTATCCCTAAAGTAAGCGGAGTAACATCTAATAATAAAACATCTTTAACATCTCCCTGTAAAACTCCAGCTTGAACAGCGGCTCCCAAAACTACAACTTCATCCGGATTAACACTTAAATTAGGTTCTTTATCAAAAAATTCTTTTACTCTTTTTTGAACTAAGGGCATTCTAGTCATCCCTCCGACCATAATAATTTCTTGAATATCAGAGGTTTTTAATCCGGCATCAGACAAAGCTTTTTTGCAAGGTTCGATAGTTCTTTCTACTAAATCAGATATTAATTCTTCCAACTTAGAACGAGAAAGTTTCATTACTAAATGTTTTGGTCCGTTGGCATCAGTGGTAATAAAAGGTTGGTTAATTTCAGTCTCCATGATAGTAGATAATTCAATTTTAGCTTTTTCAGCCGATTCTTTAATTCTTTGTAGGGCTAAAGTATCATTAAATAAATCTATTCCTTGGTCTTTTTTAAATTCGGCAATAATCCAACTAATAATTCTTTGATCAAAATCCTCTCCTCCTAAATGAGTATCACCATTAGTAGCCTTTACTTCAACGGTATCAGAAGAAAGATCCAAAACAGAAACATCAAAAGTTCCTCCCCCTAAATCATAAACAACAACTTGTTGCCCTTGCTTTTTATCAAAACCATAAGCTAAAGCCGCAGCAGTGGGTTCATTAATAATTCTCTTAACATCTAAACCGGCAATTTTACCAGCATCTTTAGTGGCCTGTCTTTGAGCATCGTCAAAGTAGGCAGGAACAGTAATAATAGCTTCAATTATCTTTTCACCTATTTTAGTTTCAGCATCGGCCTTGAGTTTAGACAAAATCATAGCTGAAATTTCTTGAGGACTATAATCCTTATCACTCATCTTAACTTTAATCCCCTCTCCAGCTTGAATAATCTTATAAGGGACCAATTCAATATCTTTTTTAACTTCCTCGTCACCATATTTTCTTCCAATTAAACGTTTAACCGAATGAACGGTATTTTCTGGATTAATAACGGCTTGTCTCTTGGCTGATTGACCAACTAAGCGTTCTCCACTTTTAGAAATAGCAACAATAGAAGGAGTAGTACGATTACCCTCGGCATTTTCTAAAATTTTTGGTTGACCACCCTCCATGATAGCCATAACAGAATTAGTAGTCCCCAAATCGATTCCTAAAATTTTTGACATATTTTTTTGATTTGAAATTTTCTGAAATTTTTAAAATTTAATAAAACAGAAAAATCAATATTTTTATAATTAATTTTAACAAAATTTTCTGATCCAAGAGAGCAATAATTGCTCTCCTGATTTAGAAAATCTTATTTATTATTATTCTTTATTTTTATTAATTTTGGTTTAGATTCCGGAGCCTTAGGAATAGAAATTTTCAAAATTCCATCATTGGTTACGGCCTCAGCCTTATCACCTAAAACCTTAGAAGGCAAAGCAATGGAACGATAAAAACCTCCTCGACGAATTTCCTTGCGATAATAATTTTTTTCTTCTACTTCGGTTTTCTTTTCACCCTCACCTTTAATACATAAAATATCGTTTTCTATAGAAATATTAACTTTTTCTGGATCTATTCCAGCTAATTGAGTTTCAATAATAACATTATCCTTGTCTTCATACATGTCAATCGCTGGCATAAAACCGTTGTTTTTTGAAACTACTGGAAAAAAGTCAGACATTACCTTGTCCATTTCGTCAAAATAATTATCGCCTAAAAAAGGACTCCATTTTATAATTGACATATTTTTAAATAGTTTTTTCCAAAATAATTTATAGAAAATTATAGATGAAAAAAACCAAAAAATTAAATTTTATCGATATTATCTTCATCCCCCAAGGGTTCAATAACAACCTTGGCGGGAATAATAACCTTTTTATTTAAAATATACCCAGGTCGAAGCTCAGAAACAACTTTCTCCCCCTTTCCTTCTACAGCTTCCATAGTATTATAATCAAATTTCTCTCCAACAGTCTTTATCTCAGAAACACCGTTGTTTGCTAATATATCTTGAAATTGTTTAATAACATACTTTACTCCCTCTACCCAAGGATTATTGTGGTCTTCTTCCTTTAAAGTGCTAATAGATATTTTTAAATTATCATAAACTGGTAAAATCTCCATCAAAAAAACCTCTAAGGAATATTTAAGGAAATCCGACTTTTCACTAGCAATATTTTTTAATAAATTTTGATAATCAGCTAAAGCTCTTTTATATTTATGATTTAAATCATTATTTTTATCTTGTAAATTTTTAATAATCTCTTCGCAATCGGAGCACTGACAAGAATTAATTTTAGTATCTTTATTTTTTTGTTCTTTTTTTTCTTCTTTATGTTTTTTATCACTACTCATATATTTTTATTTACTTTCTATCTTATTTTTTAAGAATCTAATTAAACTTAAATTTTTATCATAATCCATACGTAATGGGCCCAAAATCCCTACTACCGCACTATGATTTTTATAATTATATTTTAATAAAACTGAACTCAAGAAATTACCAAAAGGATTTTTTTCTCCGATAAAGATATCTTCACCAAAGTTTAAATCATCAAAGATGTCAGCAATTATTTCCTCCATTCTGTCGATGATAATGGAGACATCGCAAACGACATTGCTTTGACGAAACTCAGGTTGAAGAAATAGGTTAGAGATTCCGGTATAATATAAATCATTTTTATGAAAAGCCCAAAAAACGGCATTCTTAGAAATTTCAGCAATAGCCTTAGCCGTCTTTTTAAAGCCATCTTCAGAATCAGAAAAAACTTGATCCAAGATTTTAAAAGAATTAGTAATTGGTTTCTTATTCAAGACTGAAGTCTGTACATAATAATTATAAGCCTTAGCTGTAGGTATTCTGCCAGCCGAAGTATGGGGCTGATAAATATATCCTAATTCTTCTAATTCTGACATTTCATTTCTAGCTGTAGCTGAAGAAATATCTAATTTATACTTCTCCACTAAAAAACCAGAGCTAATGGGCTGAGCTGTTTTAATATGCTCTTTAATAAGAGTGTTTAAAATAAATTCCTGACGCTTGCTAATTTCCATAAAAATAAAATTACGAGAACAACCTTATTATATAAAATTAGCACTCCTATGTCAAGAGTGCTAAAATGGGGTTATT
>JAQVFY010000045.1 GCA_028696995.1 Patescibacteria group bacterium | reverse complement strand
AAGAATTAGAATAGCAACCCAATGGAATGATCTTGAGCCAGAAAAGAGAATCTATCATTTTGAAGATCTTGATTGGCAGATAGAAGAGGCTGAAATGCGACAGATAGATTTTATCTTAACCGTTGGTATGAAAACGCCTCGTTGGCCCGAATGTCACATCCCTTATTGGGCGAATGACTTGAATAAAGGAGAACAACAAGAAGAGATTTTGACATTCTTGGAAACCGTTATTCTACGATACAAGGATCATCCTAATCTTATCGCTTGGCAGATTGAGAACGAGCCGTTCTTGGATTTTGGAGTCTGTCCTTGGTATGATAAAGAATTCTTTCTCAAAGAGATTGATTTAGCTAACTCGATTGATCCGGACACCCCGAAGTTAGTTACCGAGAGCGGAGAGCTTTCTCTATGGTTTTTAGGAGCAGAGATAGGCGATATGGTGGGAACTACGATGTATCGTCAGACTTGGTGGCATAAGGCGGGTGGGTTTTACGCCAAATATCCGATACCGGCAATTCACTATTACAGGAAAGCATTGATAATAAGGAAAATATTTGATAAAGATGTGATTGTTGTGGAGTTGCAAGGAGAACCTTGGGGACCGGTACCGACATTCATTCTTGACTTGAAAGAACAAGAGAAGAGCATGAATCCCGAGATATTTGATAAAAATATAGATTATGCAATAAGATCGGGATTTGATGAGTTTTATCTTTGGGGGGTTGAGTGGTGGTACTGGATGAAGACGGTAAATAATCAGCCCGAGATATGGCAACAAGCTAAAAAACTATTAAGATGAAAGAAGAATATTTGAAAGTTTCAAGGTACAGTGATTTGGAAGATCCCAAAGAGAGATTTATATATAGGGCTCTTGAGATATTTCCCGGAGCTCTCTCTTGGTCGACTATCATACTGTCAATCATAGCGGCTTACTTTTTCCCTCTTTTTACCGCCGGATTTATAATTGCATTTGCGGTTTTCTGGTTTTTGCGCTCAATCTATTTCTCATTTCATTTAAGAGCCGGCTATAAGATAATGAGAGAAAACGAGGCTCGTAATTGGATCAACGAGCTTGAGTCTCTTCCTAAAGGAGAGCTGGTTGATCATTGGAGCGACATATATCACCTTATAGTAATTCCGACCTATGATGAATCGGAATATATTCTCAAAAATACGATAAGCTCGATAAGCGAAAACGATTATCCGAAAGACAAGATGATAGTCGTCTTGGCGATGGAGGAGCGAGCTGGTGAGCAAGGAGTTTTGATCGGCAAGAAGATGGAAGAGCTCTTTTGTGACAAGTTCTTCAAGTTTTTGGTGGTGTCTCATCCGAAGGATATTCCGGGAGAGATTGCGGGCAAGAGTTCAAACGAAGCTTGGGCGACCAGAGTCGTTAAAGAGAGTGTAATTGACAAGCTCAAGATCCCTTATAAAAAGATAATCTTAACTTCGCTTGATTCGGATACGGTCGTCTATCCTAAATATTTCAGTTGTTTAACTCACTATTATCTCACCGCTGACAATCCAATAAGGAGCAGTTTTCAACCGATCCCGCTCTACATTAACAATATTTGGGAGGCGTCTCCGATATCAAGAGTCTTTGCTTTCTCATCAACTTTTTGGCATACGACAAATCAACAACGTCCGGAAAAACTGATAACATTCTCATCTCATTCAATGAGTTTCCAATCTTTGGTTGACATAGGCTTCAAGCAGACCAATGTCGTATCGGAAGACTCTCGAGTCTTTTGGCAATGTTTATTGAAATTCAACGGGGATTATGAGGTGATTCCCATTCATTACCCGGTCTCAATGGATGCCAATACGGCACCGACATTCATCAAGACTGCAATCAATACTTATAAGCAGAAGAGGCGTTGGGCTTACGGTGTGGAAAACATTCCCTACTTTCTTTTCGGCTTTATGAAGAACAAAGAGTTGCCCTTTTCTCAAAAATGGAGATTCGGATTTGA
Organism: Patescibacteria group bacterium; assembly: GCA_028696995.1. GTDB lineage: Bacteria > Patescibacteriota > Patescibacteriia > Patescibacteriales > UBA12465. The sequence goes on along the minus strand of JAQVFY010000045.1, from coordinate 1,632 downwards.
AGTGATTGAGGGGCAATTGACTTGGGCGACGGCACCGATACTGATCTATATTCTCGGTTGGCTACCTATAATTTTTGCTCGAGGTGATTTTGCCAATATGGTTGCCTCTTACAATTTGCCGATAATATTGAGCAGGATATTGACATTGGCCATGTTCGGTTTGGTAGGGTCGGCTTATTTAAGCATCCTCCTTCTTCCGCCGAAACCACCAAATTATGGAAAAGCAACTTTTGTTATCTTGATTCTTCAATGGATCATCGTTCCGTTTACCATGATCTTCTTTAGCGCCTTTCCGGCTCTTGAAGCCCAGACCAGACTTATGTTAGGAAAGTATATGGGGTTTTGGCCGACCCCGAAGTATAGAAAAGATGATCAATGATAATTAATGGCAATCAATATGATTAAAAACTTCAAGCACGCTTTTAACGGAATCATTTTCGCTCTCAAAGAGAAGAGTTTTAGAGTGATGTTTTTGATAGCTTTGGCGGTTTTTATCTTGGGTTTTCTCTTGAATATCACGGCAACCGAGACTCTGATCATTATAATGACAGTTACTCTTGTCTTGGGTCTTGAATTGATCAATTCTCAAGTTGAGAGAACATTGGATATCATATCGCCTCAAAAAGACGAGAGAGTGAGAGAGATAAAAGATATTTCTGCCGGAGCGGTCTTGGTGGCGAGTATCGGGTCGACTTTCATCGGACTTATCATCTTTTTGCCTTATTTAATAGAGCGATTTGGATAATAAACGGAACGTGGCCTAGAAGCTAGGGCGCCGGTTTCGGGTACCGGAGATCAGGGGTGCGAGTCCCCTCGTTCCGACAAAAGAATAATCATTAATAATATGGAAAAGAGATTAAATGCAATAAAATATTTTATCATCTTTCTTTTCGGGGTTTTAATCTCTCTCTTGGGGGTCTTTGCCGTTGATTTTTTCAAATCAAAAAAAGATAATAGGGAAGTGCTTGCTCCGATATTGGAACAAGAATATCAGGCGACGGTTGATCACGAGAAAGCGATAATTGATGCGGTTGATCTCGTCTCTCCGGCGGTTGTCAGCATCACTGTATCGCGTGACATCTCCATTCCCGAAAGGAAGAATTTCTTTGATGACTTCTTTGATTTTTTTGAGAGTGAAAAGAAGATTGAAAACAGGGAAGTCGGCGGAGGAACCGGATTTATCATATCATCCGACGGAATTATTCTTACCAATAGACATCTTGTTTCAGAGACCGATGCTCAATTTGCGGTTTTAACCAATGATGGTCAAAGCTTTACAGCTGATGTCTTGGCTCGCGATCCAGTTCAAGATTTGGCGATATTGAAGATTGACGGTAAAGATTTGCCGACCGTCAAGATAGGAGATTCTTCCGGGATCAGAATCGGACAGACTGTGATAGCGATCGGCAACTCGCTGGGTGAGTTTAGAAACACTGTTTCAGTCGGAGTCGTCTCGGGGTTGGGGCGATCAATATCGGCTACCGACGGAAGAACAGTTGAAGTTTTGGAAGATGTTATTCAGACCGATGCCGCCATCAACAGAGGTAATTCGGGAGGGCCACTTCTCAACCTTAAAGGAGAGGTTATCGGAATAAACACCGCAGTGGCGATAGACGCTCAAAGCATCGGATT
>JAQVFY010000044.1 GCA_028696995.1 Patescibacteria group bacterium | reverse complement strand
ATCCTCCATCTCTCCCGTAGAGATTCTATGTCCCGCAACTTTTATAACATCGTCATCTCTGCCTATTACTCTGATTAAACCATTCTTATCTTTAAATCCGAGATCAAGACTGAAATAGACTTTATTGCCGTGCCTTGTCCAATAAGTTTCTATATACTTCTCCTTATTCTTATTATAAACAATTCTCATCATTCCCGGAGGATAAGGAGGCAGAATGACCAGATCTCCTTGTTGATTCGGTTTACATATCTTCCCGTTCTCATCAAATATCTCCGCCTTAACTCCCGGAAACGGTAATCCGGTAAATGCCGGTCTAAAGGGACCGATCCCCGGTAACGATGTTATAAGAATGCCACCTGTTTCAGTTTGCCACCAAGTATCCACTATAGGACATCTTCCTCCTCCAACTTCATTGAAAAACCAGAGCCATGAATCTTGATCAATCATCTCTCCAACCGAACCCAAAACACGCAATGTCTTTAAATCATGTTCTTTCAAAAGATCGGCCCCATATTTTTTAAACATTCTTATCGCGGTCGGAGCGGTATAAAAGATGGTAACACCGTACTTCTCTATTATTTGACACCACCTTGTCGGTTGCGGCCAATCGGGAGCTCCTTCAAAGATCACGAAAGTGGCCCCATTAAGAAGTTGAGAATAGACTGAATAAGTGTGACCGGTTACCCAACCGAGATCAGCCGTGGACCAAAAAATGTCATCATCATGAATATCAAATATAAAACGCCCGCTAAATTTTGCTTGCACGGTATATCCTCCACAGGTATGAACCACTTCTTTCGGTTTTCCCAAAGAACCGCTGTTGTAAAGTATAAAGAGTGGGTCTTCACTATCCATACTCTTTGCCGGACAATTATCCAATTGTCCCACCCTTATATCATCCCACCAGAGATCTTTCTTTGAATTCCATTTCACCTTGTTTTTGGCTCTCTTAACCACTATGACTTTCTCTATATCTGTACCAACGATGCCCTTATCGGCACTCGCCTTTAAGTCTATCACCTTCCCTCTTCGATAATAACCGTCGGCTGTGATAAGAAACTTTGCCTCAGTGTCTTCGATTCTTGTCTTGAGTGAAGCCGGACTGAATGCGGAAAAGATGACCGAGTGTATCGCTCCGATTCGAGCGCAAGCCAACATCGCTATCACCGTCTCAGGAATCACCGGGAGATAGATGGCGACTCTATCACCCTTCTTTATGCCTATCTTCCTTAGACCATTAGCTGTTCTACAAACTTCTCTGTATAGATCATAATAGCTGAAATGACGAGGAGATTCGTCAGGGCTTTCCGGCTCCCAAATTAAAGCGATCTTATTTTTTCTCTCTTTTAAGTTTTCATCTAAACAACTTTCAGTGATGTTCAATTTGCCCCCGACAAACCATTTGAAATAGGGTGGATTGTGAACAAACGCTTTCTGCCATCTCTTTTGCCAAACCACCTCATTGGCTAATTTTGACCAAAAACGAACCGGACTTTTAGCCGCTTGTTCGTATATCTTCTTGTCGGATAACAGAGCCTTTTTGGCAAAATCTTTTGTTGGATAGAAAACTTCTCCTTTTTTAATCATTTAGCTTTGAAATTTTTTAATTTTAAAATAAAGTCGGCTAAGCGCGCCGAATAGCCCCATTCATTATCATACCAAGCAACCACCTTGATCAGATCTCCGTTTGTCATCAAGAATTGATCATCAATTATCGACGAAAATTCATTTCCGATATAATCGGAAGAAACTAAGGGATCTTTCTCTAATTTTACGATACCTTGATAATTCGCTTCTTCCGATTTTGCAATAAAGAGATCTCTTAACTCTTCTTTTGTAGTCCCTTTCTTAAGCTTACAGAAGATGTCCAGTAGTGAGACTGTTGCTGTAGGAACCCTGATCGCCATGCCATCAATCTTTCCGTCAAGATTGGGCATTACCCTGCCGATCGCTTTTGCCGCTCCCGTTGTAGTGGGAACCATATTCAAAGCGGCGGCCCGAGCTCTTCTTAAATCATTATGTCCCATATCAACCAGATTTTGATCACTTGTATAACTGTGAATCGTTGTTATAAAGCCTTTCTCCACACTAAAAGCATCATCTATTATCTTTAAGACGGGCGCCAAACAATTAGTGGTACACGAACCGATATCCACGATGTCATCATCACTTATCAGATCATCGTTGACTCCCATTATGTAAGATGGAATCTTATCGGGATCTTTTGAGGGAGCTGAGATCAAAACCTTTCGAGCTCCGGCTTTGATATGTTGATAGGCTCCGTTATAGTCTCGGAATATTCCTGTAGACTCTATTACGACGTCAACCTCCAAATCTCCCCAAGGAAGTTTATCAGGATCTCTTTCGGAAAAGACTCTTATCTTATTATCACCAACAACAAGAAGGTCTCCCTCCGTCTTTATCTCATTGTTGTACTTTCCATAAACGCTGTCGTACCTGAAAAGATGAGCTATTGTTGATAAGTTCGACAAGTCGTTGATGGCAACCAATTGAAGGTCTTGCGGATATTTGTCAATGATTATTTTGGCTACCGCTCTTCCTATTCTACCAAATCCATTTATTGCAACTTTAGTCATATTTAAAAGCCACTTAACTCTTCCGATTTATTTCGGACAGTAAGCGAAATAAATTCACAATCCTAACTTCTCTGAAATCTTATCTCTATCAAATCCAACTATTATCTCGCCGTCTATATCAACTACCGGAACTCCCATTTGGCCAGACCGATCAACCATCTCTTTCGCCGCCGCCTGATCTGCGGCAACATTAATCTCTTCAAAAGGGATCTGGTTCTCTTCAAGGAATTTCTTCAACGAGATACAGTAAAAACAAGTAGGAGTTGAATATATTTTTACTTTATTAATCTCTTTCTCCATATCTTATATTTGGTTAATAATCTCTTCTAAATTTTGACAAACTTCCTTTGGTTCTCCGTTGGTAAGTTTACAAAGAAACGCGGATATAATCTCTTTGTCACTTTCTTCGTCACCTTCAAATCCTCCGGCACCGACTCTGAAGTAGTTACATCCCGCAACGATAAGAGGTACTCCTCCGTCACTGTATTTATAGAAAAGTTCCAAGTCGGCATCGGTCCCAATGTTGCTCTTTAAGACAACTCTGTCACCGAATGCCTCAACCGCTTCTTCTAAAACCGGTTGTTGCCATTGACAAAAAGGACAGTCTTCACTACCAAAGAAATAGACTATGGGCTTACCGTTTTCAAGACAAGGATCTTCGGCTATTTTGGTAAAACCTCCAATGGTTCTTTCCAGTGAAACTCTCCCCTCGAGATCAATTCCTTCCAGAAAGAGTATCTTACCATCTAATGTCGTAAAGATATCAATTCTCTCTCCACCAACATCCAACGCTATCTTGTAAACTCCACTCTCTTCAGTCACCTCAATTACGCCAATTTCAACCGTGCCTCTGATATAAGTCTCGTCGATAAAGTTGATCGCATTAGATGTAATCTCGTCTGTGGATAAAGGCTCTTTTTCAGAAGATCTGTTCTGAACCAGAAAGAAAAATGCAGCCGAAACTATTAAGATTGAAAGAATGAAGATTATTATGTTTTTTTTCATTTTTAGCTTTCAACAAATAACCCGGAAGGGCCAATGGAGAAATAAGTTATTTTAAAAGTGATTTAACCCGATTATACAGCAATTTAAGATT
>JAQVFY010000004.1 GCA_028696995.1 Patescibacteria group bacterium | reverse complement strand
TTAATGCCATTTTTTTCTATATCAATTTTTTCTTCGGCTAAGGCGCTTTGCATTGTTTTGGCTTGACTTCGTAGATCTTTTAATTGTTTTAATGTTCCAAACATAATTTTTTTTATTAATTATTATTTAATTAGTATTATTCATCTTGAGTTTTGCTAATATTTTTAAAGCTAGCAGTTTCTTCTGAAAAGAATAGGTCAACTTTTCCCGTTGGTCCGTTACGGTGTTTGGCGATATAAATTTCAGCTTTATATCTTTCATCGATAGAAAGATCTTGGACATTAAAAGCTCTGTCGGCCGCTTTTCTGTAAATAAACATTACAACATCAGCGTCTTGTTCGATAGAGCCCGAATCTCTTAAATGTGATAAACGTGGGACTGATGGTCCAGTTTGTTGTTCAGCAGCACGAGATAATTGAGCCAGAGCTAGAACTGGAATATTTAATTCCCTAGCGATACCTTTTAAACCTCTACTTATTTCTGATATTTCCTGAACGCGGTTGTCGTTATGTTTGCCACGTCCTTCCATTAATTGTAAATAATCAATAACTACTAAACCTAAATCTTTTTCTGATTGTAGACGACGAGCTTTAGCTCTTATTTCCATAACAGAAACATTAGGGGAGTCGTCTATATAAATAGGGGCTTCTGATAATAATCCCATGGCTTCAGCAATTTTAGAGAAATCACTATCTTCATCTTTGTCAGATAGGTTGCCGGTTCTCATCTTCCATAAATTAACGTTAGCTTGGGCGCACAACATTCTATCAACTAATTGTTCTTTACCCATTTCTAAAGAAAAAATTCCTACTCCAACTTTGTTTTTTATAGCTGTTTGTCTGGCTATGTCCATAGCTAAAGAGGTTTTACCAACACTAGGGCGAGCTGCTAGAATAATAAGATCTGATTTTTGTAGTCCAGCTAATAAATTATCTAGATCATAGAATCCAGTGGAAAGACCGCGTAGACCCCCACTTCTTTTATGTAGTTCGTCAATTCTTTCAAAGGCTTCGGATAATAAATTATCTATTCCGATGAAGGAATTTTTTAAATACTTTCGGGAAACTCCAAAGATTTTTTTTTCGGCTTGGTCTAAGATTTCATCAATTTCTCTTTCTTCTTCAAAGCTCATATCCATTATTTCACTAGCTGAAATTTGTAGGCGCCTTAAAGTTGCTTTTTTTTGAATTAAATTAGCATAATAGACAGTGTTGGCTGATGTGGCCACGGTGTTAGATAATTGAGCTAGATAGCTACGACCGCCAATTTCTTGTATTAACTTCTTTTCTTCTAATTTATTAGAGAGAGTGATAATATCGATAGGTTCTTGGTTGTTAAAAAGTTCAACCATAGCCTCAAAAATGTGTTTATGACTGTTTTGATAGAAATCTTCAGCATTAATAAGGTCCATAACTTTGTAAACAGCTTCTTTATCTAATAATAAACAACCCAAGATTGATTGTTCGGCTTCGATATTTTGTGGTGGTAATTTACCAATATTGTTTTGTTTGTTTTCTGATGACATGGTTATATGATATCTTAATTATTTTTATTTTTCAAGTATTTTGTTTTGGGCTTTTCCACTATTAATTCACTTTTTATCCATAGTTTTTTATTTTTTAAAAAACTATTGATTTATTTTCATTTTTTATTTATAATTAGTTTAAGTAGACTGCCATGTCTAATTTATTTTATTTTTTATAATATTTTGCGCTCATAGCTCAGTTGGTAGAGCAGCTGCCTTTTAAGCAGAAGGTCGCAGGTTCGAATCCTGCTGGGCGCACTATATCTTTCTGCCGCCTTAGCTCAGCTGGCCAGAGCGACTGTCTTGTAAACAGTAGGTCGTCGGTTCGAACCCGACAGGCGGCTCATAATTATGTCTATTAAAAGCAAAAATAGAATAATTTTCCAGATTAGTACTTTAGGATGCAAAGTTAATCAATATGATTCTGCTGTTTTAAAAAATTTATTGCTTTCGGGCAATTTTATTTTAGCCAAAAACAATAAGGATTTAGATTTAGTAATAATAAATTCTTGTTCGGTTACTAAAACTGCTATTTCTAAAAGTCGTCGTTTAATTAATTATTATAAAAAAAAATATCCGAAGTCTAAAATAGTTTTAATTGGTTGCTGGCCTAAAGTTTATCAAGTTAAAAATATCTCTTCAGATTTAAAGGTAGATTTAGTATTAGAGGAGAGAGATTTAAAAAAAGTTTCTAAAAGCATTGAAAAAATATTTTTTCCGAATTTAAAATCATCTTTTCGAGATAATAAAAGAAATAAAAATAAACAAGATAATTTTTATTGTTCTAATAAAATTAATTCAATTGAAGATCGTAGTCGTTATTTTATAAAGGTTCAGGATGGTTGTCGGCAATTTTGTTCTTATTGTATAATACCTTTGGCGCGTGGTCCCTTGCTTAGTCGTTCTTCTTCGGATATAGTTCGAGAAATTACTTTAGCCGTTAAGAGTGGTTTTTCCGAAATTGTTTTGTCTGGTATTCATTTAGGTTTGTATGGTCAAGATTTTAGCTTTAAAAAGGAAAATTTGTATTCTTTATTGTTAAAAATTTTAAAAATAAAAAATATTGGTCGAGTTCGACTTAGTTCTATTGAGGTGACAGAAATAAGTGATGATCTTATCGAGTTGATTTTTAAAAATAGAAAAATGTGTCGTCATCTCCATATTCCCTTACAGTCTGGTAGCGCTAAAATCTTACAATTAATGAATCGTCCTTATACTAATAAATATTTTTTAAATAAAATTAATAAAATTAGAAAAAAAATTCCTAATATAGCTATTTCTACTGATATTATTGTGGGTTTTCCGGGAGAGGGAGTCAAGGAATTTCGGGAGACTTATAATTTTTCTAAAAATATTAAATTTTCCAAGATTCATGTTTTTTCTTTTTCGGCTCATGAAAAAACTCCAGCTTATTTTTTACCAAATCATGTAGATAGCTTTGACATTAAGAGTCGCTCCGTGAAACTTCGTTCTCTGTCTTTAAAAAGTGAAAAAAAATATCAACAAGAAATTGTATTTCAGTATAAAAAAAATAAAGAAAATATTAATTTATTAATAGAAGGTTTTTCTGGTGATAAACTTAGAGCGAAAACTGAGTTTTATTTTGATCTTTTTCTTCCGGAAAAAAAAATTATTAATAAATATAATAAAGAAGGGAGGCAGATTGATAACATGGGCATGCTTGGTAAAATAGTAAATTATAAACTTTGAAATGGGCGGTTATAAAACTGCTCATTTTTTATATTAGATTTATAAAATTTTTATATTATTTTTACTAATTGGGTGTTAAAATTATTTTAGAATAATTTTTATATTATTTTTATTTTTTTTGTCAAATCATTTATGTCCATCTCTTATAATTTTAAATTTTTCTTCGGGTTAATTGCAGTCAATTTTTTAATTGCTTTAATTATGCTGGCTTGTTATTTTTCTCCTTCTGGTAATTGTCCTTGTTTATTAATTGCTTGTTTATTGGTATTTTTAGTGCTTAATTTTTCTTATTTTAAATTATTATCTAGAATAATTGATAATAAAAATAAAAAGAGAATTATAAGAGAAGAATTTGCCAGGCAAAAAGAGGAATATTTTTCTAAAATAACCGAATCTTATAATTTAATAGAGGCTAGTAAAATTTCTTTGGGAATATATCATGATTTGGCTAATATTTTAACAGCATTAAATTTGGTTCTTTATGAAGTTTCTAATAATTTGGAAGATCCTTTGAAATTAAAGAAATTGATTGAGCAGGCCGAATGTATTAATCAGCGTGCTAACAGTTTAATTAAATCTTTTAAGCATCAATGTCGGAGAGAGGGAATTAGGGAGGTTTTTTCTTTGTCGGAAGAAACTAAAAAATCTTTATTAATGTTAAATTTTAGTTTTATTAAAAATAAGATTGAATTAGATTTAAAAATTAAAGAGAATGTTAATATTTTTGGTGATGCTATTAGGTTTGGTCAAGCATTAATTAACTTGATAAGTAATGCTGTAGAGTCTTTTTCTGATGATAGTTTTTCAAGAAAAATATTTTTAGTTTTAGAAACTAGTGGTGATAATATTTTTATTTCGGTTCAAGATAATGGTCGAGGAATTAGTTTTGATAGTTTAAAAAATATTTTTAATCCTTTTTTTTCTTTGAAAAAAAAGGATTTTAGCGATTTAAATAATGAACATTGTGGAATTGGTTTGTCTTTAGCTAAAAAGATTATTGAAGATGAGTTTTCGGGAAAGATTTTGGTCGAGAGTGTTTTGGGGCAGGGTTCTAAATTCACTATTATTCTGCCTAATAAAGTTTCAAAATAACAGTGTTTAGCAGTAATTAAATAGGGCTATAGTGATGGACAAGCCCTTATTTTTGTTATATAATTGTCTTATATTAATATCAATTAGACAAATTATATGAAGATTTTAAATTTAGCCAAAAAGGATATTCGTGATGTAGTTTTAGAATTTAATAGTGATATCGAAAAAGGTTTAGATTCTTCTATAGCAGAAAAACGTTTAAGTGTTAATGGCGGAAACATTCTCCCTGATAGAGATTTAAAATGGTGGAAAATTTTTCTTAAGCAATTTAGGTCTCCTTTTATTTATTTATTATTAGTAGCCTCTTTCTTATCTTTTGTTTTTAGGCAAGAAGTTGAGGGGGCAATGATTTTCCTTTTTATAATTATAAATACCGTTTTAGGTTTTTTTCAGGAATATCGCTCTGAAAATACTGTTAAATTACTCAAGAAATTTATTAAAATAAAAACCAAGGTTATTCGTGACGGGATAGAGCAAGAGGTTGATAGCGAGAATTTGGTATTAGGAGATATTGTGGTTTTGGAGACCGGTGATAAAATTAGTGCGGATTTAAGGATTTTGGAAGCTAGTGATTTAAATATTGATGAATCTATTTTAACTGGCGAATCAATCTTGGTTTCTAAACAAGCCGAAATTGTTAGAAAAGAAGATATTGATTGTTTTTCAGCTTCTAATTTATGTTTTTCTGGAACAGTAGTTTTTAGTGGAAGGGCCCGAGCTATTGTTATTGCTGTAGGTAAAGATACTTTTTTGGGCACTGTTACTAAATTAACTTCTCAAGTTAAGCGGGTAAGTGATTTTGAAAAGGGAATCGGTAAATTTAGCTCTTTTATTTTAAAATTAGTTTTAATTACTTTGATTTTTGTTTTTGTTTTTAATGCTGTCTTTAAAGATGGTTTAGATTTTTTGCAATTAACTATTTTTTCTATCGCTTTGGCAATTTCAGTTATCCCTGAAGCCCTGCCTTTAGTTATGACCTTTTCTTTTTCTAAGGGGGCTATGAACTTGGCTAAAAAAAATGTAGTAGTTAAACGTCTTTCTTCGGTGGAAGATTTAGGGAATATTGATATTTTATGCTCCGATAAAACTGGAACTTTAACAGAAAATAAATTAACTATTTTAGATTTTTATGAGTCCTTGTTTCCAGCAAAAGACATTTTACTTTATGCTAATTTGGCTGTTGCTCGTTTAAGCGAAAAAAGAGAACCTTTTGATATTGCTTTATTTGATAAGCTAGATCAAAGTGATAAAAATAATCTGACTAAGTTTGAATTTATAGTTGATACTCCTTTTGATCCTCGGCGTCAAAGAAATAATGTTTTACTTAGGGGAGAGCGTTCTCTGGAGTTTGTTGTTAGGGGAGCTCCCGAGGTTTTATTTGATTTATGTTCTAATTTAAAAATTAAAGATTTGGAAGATATTAGAAAGTGGATTTTAGATCAAGGATTATTAGGTCGTCGAGTTTTGGCGGTGGCTAAAAAAGAGATCAAAGAGATGGCCCTAGATGATTTAAAAAATAATTTGATTGGACTAGAAAATGGTTTAGAGTTTTTAGGTTTAATTTCTTTTGCTGATCCTGTTAAAGAATCGGTTAATCAAGCAGTTTTATCGGCGCGTGATTTAAATGTTGGTATAAAAATTATTACTGGAGATAGTCCTGAGGTAGCCGGATCAGTTGCTTCTCAAATTGGTTTAATATCTAGTTCTGATAAAGTTTTTTTAGGAAAAGATTTTATTAACTTATCAAAAGAAGAGAAAAAGAAAGTTTTAAATGAATATCATGTTTTTGCTCGTGTTTTACCCGAGCAAAAATTTGATATTATTAAATCTTTACAAGAGAATTTTAATGTTGGTTATTTAGGGGATGGTATTAATGATGCTCCGGCCTTAAAAATAGCGGGGGTTTCCTTGGTGGTACAAAATGCTTCTGACATTGCTCGAGAAACAGCCGACATTGTTCTTTTAGAAGGAGATTTGAATGTTATTATTGAGGGGATAAAAGAGGGGCGTCGGATTTTTGCTAATAGTAGTAAATATATCAAGGCTACTTTAGCTTCTAATTTTGGAAATTTTTATGCCGTAGCGGTTGCTTCTTTATTGGTTAATTTTTTACCAATGCTTCCTTTACAAATTTTATTATTAAATTTATTGTCAGATTTTCCAATGATAGCAATCGCTACCGACAATGTTGATAAGGAAGAATTGCTTTCTCCTAAGAAATATAAAGTTAATGATATAATAATTATTGCTATAATTTTAGGAATAGTTAGCTCTGTTTTTGATTTTGTGTATTTTGCGATGTTCTATAAAATATCTCCAGCCGTTTTGCAAACTAATTGGTTTATAGGTAGTATTATTACTGAATTGGCCTTTTTATTTTCTATTAGAACCAAAAAATCTATTTTTAAAGGTTATCGTCCTTCTTTCTTAGTAACTACTTTATCGTTGTTTGCTGTAATTATCACTGTTGTAATTCCGTTTACAGCTTGGGGGCAGAATTTGTTTAAATTTATTGCTCCTAGCGGAAAGCACTTATTGATGATCTTTGGTGTAGCTATTATTTATTTAATTTGTTCTGAAATTGTTAAGTTGATGTATTATAAAAATAAAGATAATAAATTAGTAATAACAAGATAATGAAAATTCCTTTAGCTACAACTTTACGTCCCGATAATTTAAAAACATTTTTTGGTCAGGAGGGGGTTATTGGGAGAAATTCTTGGTTGAGATTGGCTATCGAAAGGGATCAGGTCCCATCTTTAATTTTTTGGGGCCCTCCAGGTTCGGGCAAGACTACCTTAGCTTTTATTATTGCCAAAGAAACTAAAGCGGAGTTTAGTTCTATTTCTGCTACTGAAAGTGGAAAAAAAGATTTGAAAGATATAGTTGACAGAGCTGAGGCTAATAAACGTTTAGGAATAAAAACAATTTTATTTATTGATGAAATTCATCGTTGGAATAAGGCCCAGCAAGATGCTCTTTTGCCTCAGGTGGAAAATGGTATTTTAATATTAATTGGGGCTACTACTGAAAATCCTAGTTTTTCTGTTAATTCGGCTTTACTTTCTCGTTTAAAAGTAGTAATCTTAGAGACTTTAAGCGAAGCGGACTTATTAAAAATAATTGATAGAGGAACTAAGGCTTTGAACTTGAAAATTGATAAAAAAATTGCTAAGCTTATAGCTCGACTGGGGCAGGGTGATGCTCGACGTTCTTTGAATATTTTGGAGTTGGCTGTAGAATCAGGTAAGGATATCTCTGTTGAATTGATAAAAGAGATTATCAATAAGCCGCAATTAAATTATGATAAAAAGGGGGATGAACATTATAATATTATTTCAGCTTTACATAAGTCTATGCGTGGTGGAGATGTTAAGGCCTCGGTTTATTGGACAGCTCGAATGATTGAAGCCGGAGAAGATCCTTTATTTATTGCTCGTCGCTTAATTCGTTTTGCTAGTGAAGATATTGGCTTGGCTAATAATAGTGCTTTAATGGTTGCTAATAATACTTATGAAGCTTGTCGCAATATTGGTTTGCCAGAATGTTCGGTAATTTTAGCTCATTGTGTTATGTATCTAGCTAAATCTCCTAAAAGCATTTCTGCTTATAAAGCATACAATATTACATTAGAAGAAATTAGAGAGAGTGGAAATTTGCCAGTACCAATTCATTTACGTAATGCTTCTAGTAAGTTAATGAAAGAATTGGGTTATGGTAAGGACTATAAATATAGCCCGGAAGTAGATGATAGTGGGCAAACTTATTTACCGGCAGGATTAAAAAATAAAAAATTTAAAAATTTAAAAATAAAATAAAAATATGGATAATAAAGAAGGTAAAAAAATAAAAATGGAAGAGCAGGTTTTGGATTTTTGGAATAATAATAAAATTTTTCAAAAATCAGTTGATAGGCCAGCTCCTAAAGGAGATTATGTTTTTTATGATGGACCACCTTTTGCTACAGGGACACCTCATTATGGTCATATTGTTGGTCAAATCATGAAAGATGTTTTTCCTAGATTTTTTACTATGAAGGGCTATAGAGTGGAACGAAAGTGGGGTTGGGATTGTCATGGCTTGCCGATTGAAAATATTGTTGAGAAGGAAATGAATATTAAAACCAAAAAAGATATTGAAGAAATGGGAGTAGATAAATTTAATCAAACCTGTCGTTCCAAAGTTTTAGAATATGCTCAAGAGTGGTATAGGGTTTCTGATAAATTAGGTCGTTTTGTGGATCAAAAAAACGCTTATCATACTATGGATTTAAGTTTTATGGAGTCAATTTGGTGGGTGTTTAAAAGTTTATGGGACAAGGATTTGATTTATAAGGATTATCGTTCTATGCATGTTTGTCCGAGATGCGAGACGACTTTATCACAATCAGAGGTAGCCGAGGGTTATGCCGATATTAAGGATTTGTCTTGTATTGCTAAGTTTGAATTAGAGGATGAGCTGGGGACTTTTGTTTTGGCTTGGACTACTACTCCTTGGACTTTGATTGGAAATACCGCCTTGGCCGTGGGGCAAGAAATTGATTACGTAAAAATTTCTCATACCAAAGAAGATGGTGAAATCGAAAAATATATTTTAGCCAAAGAGAGACTAGAGGATGTTATTAAAGAAAAAAAATATGATCTTATAGATAGTTTTAAGGGCGAAAAATTATTAGGTAAAAAATATAAACCTCTATTTAATTATTATGTTAATGATGAGAAAATTGAAAAAAAGGAAAATGCTTGGAAAATTTATTCAGCTGATTTTGTTACTATCGAGGATGGGACTGGCGTAGTTCATATTGCTCCAGCCTTTGGTCAGGATGATATGAATTTAGGGAAGGAAAATAATTTACCTTTTATTCAACATTTAAATATCGACGGCTACTTCAAAGACGAGGTTATTGATTTTAAAGGACTAAACGTCAAGCCTAGTGGTGATCATATGTCAACTGATATTGAAATTATTAAATATTTAGCTGGTAAAAATTTATTATTTGACAAAGCTAAATATGAGCATAGTTATCCGCATTGTTGGCGTTGTGATACTCCACTTATAAATTATGCTACTTCATCTTGGTTCGTTAATGTTACTAAAATTAAAGACGATTTATTGCGTGAGGCTAAAAATATTAATTGGTCACCTGATTATTTGAAAGAAGGACGTTTTGGTAATTGGCTAGAGGGGGCGCGTGATTGGTCAATTTCTCGACAAAGATTTTGGGCCAGTGTTATGCCGATTTGGGAATGTGCTTGTGGGGAGAGAAAAGTTTTTGGCAGTGTTAAAGATTTAGAGGAGGCTAGTGGTCAAAAAATAGCTGATATTCATAAAGATGTAGTTGATAAAATTGAATTTCCTTGTCCAGTTTGTGCTGGAAAAATGAAAAGAGTTCCTGATGTTTTGGATTGTTGGTTTGAGAGTGGTTCTATGCCCTATGCTCAACTTCATTATCCTTTTGCTAATAAGGAAAAGTTTGAGAAAAATTTTCCAGCTGAGTTTATTGCCGAAGGCATTGATCAAACTCGAGCTTGGTTTTATTATTTGCATGTTATTGCCGTGGGTCTTTTTGGTAAAAATGCTTATAAAAATGTAGTAGTTAATGGTATGGTTTTAGCTGAGGATGGTAAGAAAATGGCTAAAAGATTGCAAAATTATCCTGACCCAATAATGATAATTGATAAATATGGAGCTGATTCATTAAGGGCCTATTTGCTTTCTTCGCCAGTAGTTCGGGCTGAGAATTTTAATTTTGCTGAGAAGGGGACTGAGGAAGCTTTGCGTAAAAATATTATGCTTTTAAATAATATTTATAATTTTTATCAAATGTACGCCGAAGATTTAGATGAGATTGATTATGTTAAATATGAAACCAGTAAAAATGTTTTAGATTTGTGGATTATAGTGAAAATTAATCATTTAATTAAAATAGTCGAAGATTCGATGTTAGCTTATAATTTAAATAAATCAATGCGCCCGATAACTGAATTTATTGATGAATTTTCTACTTGGTATTTGCGTCGTAGTCGTGATCGTTTAAAGGGAGATGATATTGAAGAAAAGAAAACGGCCTTAGCAGTTATGCGTTTTGTTTTTATTAATTTATCTAAAGTTATGGCTCCGTTTATGCCTTTTATAGCTGAAGATTTATGGCAGAAAGTTAATAATTTAAATTTTTCTGATTCAGAGAAAAGCGTTCATTTGGAAAGTTGGCCCAATTATCAGGTTAAAGATGGGGAGAATGAGATTATTGAGACTATGGATGAGGTTAGGAAGGTTGTGGAATTAGGTTTGGCTGAGCGTGATAAGGCTGGAATTAAAGTTAGACAAATTCTAGGAGGGGCCAAGGTTTTTGCCAACGGTTTAAAGATCTTTGGTAAAAAAGAATATCTAGATTTAATAGTTGAAGAATTAAATATCAAAGGAGTTGATGTTATTGAGGAAGAGGGTGATATTAGAGTAGAGCTCGATACTAATATCAGTTCAGAGCTAAAAATGGAGGGCGCTAAACGAGAATTGATTCGGTTTATAAACTTAAGGCGCAAAGATTTAGGATTGTCTATTAATGATCAAGCCAAGGTTATTATTAGTTTTTCTGATGATTTTATTAAAGAAGTTTTAGCTAAATTTGCTGAAGACATCAAGAAGGAAACTCTAAGTTCTGATATTAGTTTAGGTAATATCTCTGAAGAGGAGGGGGTAAAGATTAGGGTTGATAATAAGGAGATAATAATTGCTTTAAGTTGACAGTTGACAGTAAACTGTCAACCAAATTTTTTCTTGTATTTTAGGTCAATTTTTGTTATAATAAAGCTAGCTTATAATTAATAAAAAAAATTATGTCCACAATACTTTGGATAATTTTAGCGATTGTGCTAATTATTATTATCGCCCTTATATCTATGTATAATGGTTTGATTCGCTTAAAAAACCGAGTTGATGAAGCTTGGAGTGACATCGATGTTCAATTAAAAAGACGTTATGATTTGATTCCAAATTTAGTCGAGACTGTGAAGGGATATGCTGTTCATGAAAGAGAAACTTTAGAAAAAGTGGTTGAAGCCAGAAATACTGCCATGTCAATGCAAAATAGTTCTGATATTGAGGGCAAGCTTCAAGCTGAAAATGCTTTGTCTTCAACCTTGAAATCAATTTTTGCACTTAGTGAAAATTACCCCGATTTAAAAGCTAATCAAAATTTTTTAGAATTGCAAAAAGAATTATCTGACACTGAAAATAAGATTCAGGCTTCTCGTCGCTTTTACAACGGTAATGTTCGTGATTTTAACACTAAGGTCCAAGTTTTTCCGACTAATATTATTGCTAAACAATTAGGTTTTTCTTCTCGTCAATTTTTTGAAATTGAAGAAGCTACTCAGAGAGAAAACATTCAAGTTAAATTTTAATTAAGTTTATATTTATATTTATGAATCAAGCTATTCCTATGGGAAGTGATTTTATTCCTCAAGCCACTACTACAGCATCTAATAGTGGATCATTACTTTGGCCGATTGTCGGCATTGTTGTTTTTGCAGTTATTATTGCCTTAGTTGCTTATAAGGTTTTTTTAGAATAATTCGGCAATTTATTATTGAAACAAAATAATATTTTTAATATAATTGCCTTGCTTTGAATCTCAACAAGGCAATTTAAAATATATGACTTTATATAATAATAGTGATAAAAATAAAAGAAGAACCTGGTTTTTATTTACCGGATTTTTAATTTTTGCTATGATAGTTGGCTATATCTTTAGTGTGGCTATGGAAAATTCAGTAATCTTATATGTTGTTGTAGCTTTTTCTATTTTTTCTTCTTTTATTGCTTATTGGTTTAGTGATAAGATTGTTTTAAAGATGAGCAACGCCAAGGAATTAAAATTTGAAGATAATAAAGAACTATATCGTTTAGTAGAAAATCTATGTATTAGTACTGGGCTTCCTTTGCCCAAAATATATATTATTAGTGATCCCGCTCCCAATGCTTTTGCTACTGGTCGAAATCCAAAGAATGCCGTAGTGGCGGTGACCACTGGCCTTTTAGAAAAATTAGATCGGAGCGAATTAGAGGGTGTTATTGCTCACGAATTATCTCATATCAAAAACTATGATATTTTATTAGCAACTTTAGTAACGGTTTTGGTCGGGATGATAGTTTTGTTAGCTGATTGGTTTAGCCGTTGGGCTTTTTATTCTAGAGGTAATAGTTCTAGGGAAAATAATAAAGGTGGAGTTCTTATTATTGTGATTGCTATAGTTTTTGCTATTTTAGCTCCATTTTTTGCTTATATGATGCAATTTGCTATTTCTCGAAAAAGAGAATTTTTAGCTGATGCTGATGGAGCTTTGATGACTCGTTATCCCGAGGGCTTGGCTCGAGCTTTAGAAAAAATTTCTTCTGATCCTCATGAACTTAGAACTGTTAATCGAGCAACAGCTCATTTATATATTGCTTCACCACTGAGAGGGAAGAGAAAAAGCGGTTTTTTAGCCAAGGCTTTTATGACCCATCCGCCAGTAGAAGAGCGTATCCGAGCTTTGAGAGGAATCAAAGAATAATTGCTAATAATCATAATAATTTATAATAATAAAATGAACACCAAAATAATTGCAACAATTGGACCAAAGTCAGAAGATTATTCTGTTTTAAAGTCTATGGCTATCAATGGTTTAGATATGATTAGATTGAATTTTTCTCATGCGAGTTATGATCAGTATTATAAAATCAAAGAAAATATTGATAAACTGAATTCCGAATTAAGTTTGAATATTAAAATAATATTTGATTTACAAGGTCCAAGAATCAGGGTTGGAAAATTAAAGCACGAAATAGAAATGTTAGAGGGAGAAACTTATGTTTTTATGTATAACAAAGGTAATATTGATAATTTAGAAGTTCCAATTGATGACCTAGATTTAATTAAAGACTTAAAATTAGACGATCCTATATTTTTAGATAATGGTTCTATAGAGTTAAGAGTGGTGGAAATAGATTTATTGAAAAAAAGATTCTTGGCCAAGGTAGAAAGAGGGGGTTTGCTCCTTTCTCGTAAAGGGGTTAATGTTCCTAAAACTATTTTAAATAGAGATATTTTGACCGCCAAAGATTTACTTGATATTAAGTTTGCTCAAGAGGTTGAACCTGATTTTGTAGCTGCCTCTTTTATTCAGAGAGCTGAAGATGTTATCAAGGTTAGAAAGGCATTAAAGAATAAAAATATTAAAATAATATCTAAAATTGAACGAGGAATTGCTTTGGAAAACATTGATAGTATTATTAGGGAATCTGATGCTATTATGATAGCTCGAGGTGATTTAGGTATCGAGGTTCCTTTAGAAGATTTGCCAATTATTCAAAAGAATCTAATTCGTCATGCTCATTGGCATGATAGGCCGGCAATTGTGGCAACTCAAATGATGGCCTCAATGGTTGATCATTATCGCCCGACTAGAGCTGAGGTTAGCGACGTTGCTAATGCTATTTTTGATGGAGCTGATGCTGTGATGTTATCTGATGAAACAGCCATTGGTACATATCCGACAGAAACGGTGGCTATTATGAATAGGATTATAAATAGAACCGATAAATATTTTAGTAATAGAAATTATTTTTCTAATAAAGATATTATTTATAAAAAATAAAAATATGACTACCAAAGAAATTTATAAATTAGCCATTGATCTAGGTATAAAATCTGATTTGCGAGGTGAGAATCAGGTTTTAAAATATTTAAAAAGGCAGAAGGAGAAGTTTGATAAATTAAAAAAAGAAGAGCAAGAATCTTTTGATCAGGAAAAATTAAGCAATCCTTATAGTGATACTAGGATTTTGGTTGATAATAATAAAAAAGATTTAAAGAAAATAGTAGCGGGAATTGATGCTGAGGGAGCAGAATTATTATTAGCTAAGGATTTGCAAGCCGATTTAGTTATTTCTCATCATCCCGAGGGGGTGGGTTTAGCTGATCTTCATAGTGTTATAGATTTGCAGGCTGAAGTTTTAGCTATGTATGGGTTACCAATAAATATTGCCGAATCTATTACCAAACTTAGAATTAGTGAAGTTGGACGTAGTATTTCTGGCGCGAATCATAATCGTTTTGTGGATATAGCTAAAATCTTAAAACTTGATTATATGTGTACCCATACCATTGCTGATAATCTAGGAGCTAGATTTTTATTTGATTTAATCAAGAAACAAGAAAAAAATTTGGAGTATGTAGAAGATATTTTGGATTTATTTAATAAAATTCCAGAATATATTGAAGCTAGAAAAATAAAAGCCGGTCCGATGCTTTTTTCTGGGAGCCCTGATAATCGTTGTGGTAAAATAGTTATTACTGAATTTACTGGAGGGACTTCGGGGTCGAAAGATATTTATGAGAAAATGTCGCAATATGGTATAGGAACGATTATTGGTATGCATATGCATGAGGAGCATCGCAAAGAAGCTGAAAAATATCACATCAATGTGATTATTGCGGGTCACATGGCTTCGGATTCTTTGGGAATGAATTTATTCTTAGATGAAATTGAGAAGAGGGGAATAGAAATTATTCCATTAGGAGGATTAATTAGAGTAAAAAGATTTAAATAGTTTTTTATTGTCTTTAGGTTTATGTCTAAAAAATTAGAATTATTAGCTCCAGCTGGAAATTTTTTGAAAATGCAGACCGCTTTAGCTCACGGGGCTGATGCGGTCTATTTAGGTATTCCTGATTTTTCTTTACGGGTTAGAATAAATGATTTTAATTTGAAATCCTTAAAGGAGGCTGTGGCTTATGTCCATGCTCAAAAAAAGAAAATTTATATTACTATAAATATTTTTGCTCACAATAATCATATTAAAAAATTGCCTAAATATTTAAAGGTTTTAAAAGGTATTAAGCCAGACGGATTGATTATCTCTGATCCTGGTATTTTGTCTTTAGTTAAAAAGTATTGTCCGAAAATTGACATTCATTTATCCACTCAAGCTAACTGCACTAATTATGAAGCTGTTAGGTTTTGGTATAAACAGGGGGTAAAAAGAATAATTTTAGGTCGAGAGGTAACTTTATCGGAAATTAAGGAAATTCATAAAAAATGTCCAAAAATGGAATTAGAATATTTTGTTCATGGCGCTATGTGTATGTCTTATTCAGGGCGCTGTTTTTTATCTAAGGATTTTATTGATCGTAGTGCTAATTTAGGTGACTGTGTTCAGCCTTGTCGCTGGGAGTATGATGTTTTTATTAAAGCTAAGGGTCATAAGGAGGAGTTAGAATTAGTTAGAGAAGAACACGGTTCATATTTATTAAATTCTAAAGATTTGTGTTTGATAAAAAGCTTGCCAGAATTAATAAAGGCGGGAGTGACCAGTTTCAAAATTGAAGGACGGGCTAAGAGCGTTTATTATTTAGCTAATATTGTTGGTATTTATAAAAGAGCTATGGAGAGTTCCGAAAAAATAAATTTTTTATACAAAGAGCTGATGAGTAAAATAACTCATCGTGGATATACTACTGGTTTTTTATTGGGTAAAAAGGGGGAACAAAATATTAAGAATTCTCATTTTATTCCGGAGTGGGAGTTTTGTGGGCAAATTGTGGGGTCTAAGATTATTAGAAAAGGCGATAAATTTTTGAATATTTTGCGAATTAAAGTTCATAATACCATTAAGGCTGGTGATAAAATAGAGATAATTTTACCAAATTATGATATAATAAAGTTAGGTTTAAGAGATATAACAGATGTCAAAACTGGCAAAAAAATGACCGAAGCCCATGGCGGTGGAGGAGGGCAGGAAATTGCTTTAGAAATCCTATCAAACAAAAAAATCCCAGAATTGTCAGTATTGAGAAGATTAGTTGTTTAATATATCCTTTGTTTTTTATAATTTGAAAATGTAATTGTTTTAATGTTCGCTAAGTTTTTGGGTATTTTTTTAAAAAAGTGCCATAAAGAAGCTTTTGTTAAAAAAGTAGCATAAAAAATATATGATTTCATATTTAAAAGGAATAATTTCCTACAAATTAAAAAATACAATAATAGTGGAGGTGAATAATATCGGTTACTCTGTTTTTGTTAGTGAAAATTTTTTTAATGAATTGAAAGTTGGTCAAGAATTACAATTATTCACCCATCAATACGTCAGAGAAGAGGCCCTAGATTTATACGGTTTTAAAACTTTAGAAGAGTTAGAATTTTTTGAGTTGCTCATTTCCATTTCTGGTATTGGCCCAAAATCAGCTTTATCAGTTTTAGCTATCGCTAAATTGTCTGATATTAAGGAGTCGATAGTCCGCGGTGATTCGCATCTCTTAACTAAGGTTTCTGGTATTGGTAAAAAAATTGCTGAGAGGGTAGTCTTGGAATTAAAAGACAAATTATTTAAAATGGGTGGTGATTATGATTTATCAAGCGGAGGAGGATTTTCGGCTGATGAAATTGACGCCTTAATGGTTTTGGGTTATTCTTTGCCAGAAGCCCGTGAAGCACTTAATCAGGTTGATAAGGATGTTGTTGATAGTGGTCAGCGTATTAGAGAGGCTTTAAAAAAGTTATCAAAGAATTAGTATTTAAACACAAGAGAAGAATTAAAAAGACCCCAGTTATTTAGGGGTCTGTTTTTTTTAATTTTTTCGGATCAATGCTTCACTCTCCTTAATTTCTTGGGAAGCAACGATCCTTGTTCCTGGAGTATATTGTAGAAGATGTCAATGGTTCTTTTTTTGAGAATATTGATTTCTTCTTCTTCGGCATATCTGAACCGGGTTTCAGCAAGTTCATATCCGCCAGTGCTCAGAAAAAATTTGCCCTCTGCATCCTTTGCATACCATCCGCCCTCTCCTGATTTTTTAAGCATAAAGCAAATAGTTGTGTCTCCCTTAGTATAGAGGACCATAAGGTCATTGCTTCTTACGTGCCAGTTAAAACGTTTTCGGAGGGGGACACGAGAAGATAGTTTTCTATCCTCATCTCTCCAGGCGAAAACTATTTTTTCTCCTGTTTCTTCGCATTCCAAGACAACTCTGTCGCCAGGAAGCTTGAAGGGAGCTGGTTTGAACCATAAACTATCCACCATTAGATGGAGCTCTTTTTTTTGTATGTAGAGTAGCTGTTTTTTATAACCATCCACTCTTGCATACATCTCGCTGTCCATCCAGAATCCCCGGTAGTAATCATTTTGGCAATCTTTTTTTTCTGACCACCCGGTGCTAAACACCAGCACAATAACTACAACTGCCGATAAAAACAATCTTTTTGTTTTCATTTTTTCTTTTTGGTTTTGTTTATATTTTGAAGAACTATTTATTAACAGTTCATATTACTATTTTTAAAATATTATGTCAATAGTTTTTTGTTTAAGTGTTTATTGATAAAAGCCCATATTTTATTGACCTTTATTCAAAGTCATTGACATTTTATGTTATTTATGATATAATAAGTATTGTCATGATAGTTCTTTGAAAGTATTTTGGTTGGTATTTACAAGTGTTTTACTAGTAGAATATTTGTAAATACTAACCAAAAAACAAAAAAAGATTATGAAAAAAATGAAAAGCTTTTCTCTTATTGTTGCCCTGATTGCTGTTATTATCACCGTTTTTTCTTCCTGTCAAAAGGAGGAGCAGTATTGGGTGAGAGGTAATTTTGTCTCTGTCATGAATCAGTATAACAAGATACTGAGAATCGAGAAGAATGATCATCTGGTCGTCTCCTCGTCTCATGACTCCTTTTATCACCAGATAGAGGGATGGGAAAACGATTACGCCATCGTTTTTAGCGAGGGTAAACTAATACAGTCGGGCGACACCGACAAGTCCTGGAAATTTAATCATCAGCTTGTCGGAAACGACATCCTGAGAATCTCTTTCTATGACGGAGATAGCATCCCCAGGGTCGGGGAAGAGAGCTTCCCGTTGACCGATCTCAACGGCGACTACAAACTCTATCACAATGTGATAGCAGGGCGTAGTAGTCTGGCCATCGTCAAGGATGACTATATGCCCGGATCGGTTTCCGTTTTTAAAACGGGCTTCTATATAGTTTTCTAAGACTATTAGATTGAAAGGTTTTCAAGAGCGTCGTTTCACAAGAAACCCGCTCTTTTTTATTTAAAACTTAGTATTTACAAAAGCATTTTTTTAAGTTATGATAATGGTACTCAGTAATTATAATTATTCGAGTTTTTTGCTGTTTATTTCTATATAAAAAAGAAAATATTTTAAAATATGTTTAATATTTTTAAAAAATTTGGTAATTTAAGCCATGATATTGCTATTGATTTGGGAACCAAAAATACTTTGGTTTATGTTAGTGGTAAGGGTATTATTATTAATGAGCCTAGTGTTGTGGCTGTAAATACTAAGACTACGGAAATTTTAGAAATTGGTCATGAGGCTAAAAAAATGGTGGGGAAAACTCCAGCTCATATTCAAGCTGTTAAGCCTTTGGTTGATGGAGTTATTTCTGATTTTGAGATTACAGAAAAAATGTTGAAGCATTTTATTAATAAAGTTCATGGTGAAGGTTTTTCTTTTTTGCCTCGTCCTCGAGTTATTATTGGAGTTCCATTAGATATTACTGAGGTGGAAAAAAAGGCAGTTGAGGATGCAGCTAAATCAGCTGGAGCTCGCAAAGTTTATTTAATAGAGGAAGTTATGGCTGCGGCTTTAGGTGCCGGTCTTCCAGTTGATAGTCCTAGAGCCAATATGATAGTTGATATTGGGGGAGGGACAACAGATATTGCTGTTATTTCTTTGACTGGAGTAGTATCCTGGAAGTCTTTGCGTTTGGCCGGAAATGAATTAGATAGTAATATTACAGATTATATTAGAGATAACTTTAATCTTTTAATTGGAGAACAATTAGCCGAAAAAATAAAAATTAATTTAGCTTCAGTTTTATCTTTTGAAGAGGAAAGAACTATGGAAATAAGGGGGAGGGATTTAATGAATGGATTACCAACTGCTATCACTATTAATGATAATCAAGTTCGAGATGCTATTAAAAAAACAATTATTAAAATCGTGGAGAGTATCAAATTAACTTTAGAAGAAACTCCTCCAGAATTAGTAGCTGATATTTATGAACATGGTTTGTATTTAAGTGGTGGCGGGGCTTTGCTTTATGGTTTAGATAAATTAATTTCTCGAGCCACCAAAATTCCAGTAATAGTAGTAGATGATCCTCTTTCGGCTATGGTTAGAGGATCGGGGTCTCTTTTTAGTGATGAAGATTTACTTAAAAAGATTACTTCGACTTTAAGTGTTTAATATTTTTAAAGATATGAGTATTTTAGGAGATAGAAAAAAATTTAGATTAATCTTGGCAGTTTTTGGACTGCTCATTTTTTTAAATGTTATCGGTTTTTCTTCCTGGGGTCGTCGTTTATTTTCTCAAATTATTAATCCTGGTGCTAAAATTATTCGAGAAAGTTCTAGTGGGCTTACAGATGAGAAAAAAACTCGAAGTTCATTATTAGAAGAGATTTCTTTATTAGAGGAGGAGAAGCAATTGAATGAGGTTGATTTAGCAAAATTTTATTCTTTAGAAGAGGAAAATGCTCAACTTAGAGGATATTTAAATTTTTTTAATGAAAGATCTTTTCGTTATATTTTAGCCAATGTTGTTTGGCAGGAAAATCTTTTAAATTTTTCTCATTATAATCAAAATATAGTTATAGATAAGGGTGGTCGCGATGGTCTACGAGAAGGTTTGGCTATTGTTAGTGAAACAGGGGTTATTATTGGTAAAATAATTGAAGTTGAAGATAAAAGCTCTCGGGTTTGTTTAATTAATAATAATTTTTGTAAAATGGCTGTTTCTCTTAGTAATTCTACTAAGAGTATTGGTTTGGCGGAGGGGGATTTAGGCTTGTCTATTAAAGTTAATTTTGTTTCGCAAAATGAAGTAGTTAATGTTGGAGATAGAATTATAACCTCTGGTTTAGAGCGAGATATTCCTCGAGGTTTAGCAGTTGGTAAAATAAATTATGTTAATCAAGAAGTAAATGATGTTTGGCAAGATATTAATGCTGAAGCTCTTTTTAGTATTAATAATTTGAGTATCGTAGCAGTTATTATTCCCGAATAATTTTTAATAAAAATAGTAATAAATAAATGGGTAAGTATTGGATTTTTATAAAAATATTTTTTTTAGTTATTGTGGTTCTCTTAATTCAGGGGTCAGTTTTAAATTCTTTCTCTAATATTATTAGTAGATTTAATCTTTTTTTATTTTTAGTGATCTGGCTTTTTATTTTTTATAATTTCAGAAATTCTTTGTATTTCGCTCTGATGTCAGGAATAATTTTAGATATTTTTTCTTTTTATCCTTTTGGTATTTTTACTATTTCTTTCTTATTAATGGTTGTTTTAGCTGATTTTGTTTGGAACAATTTTTTTACTAATAGATCTATTTATTCTTTTTTAGCCTTGAGTTTTATTTTGTCTATTTTTTATAATTTATTTTTATACCTAATTCTTTTTTTATTTGAAAAAAACGTTACTGGTGTTTTGTGGTTGTCTTGGACTTTTTGGTTTAATTGGATTATTGAGTTTTTTTGGATTTTTTTGGGAATAATTATTTCCTTTTATTTCTTGCGTCAACCGAAAAATCGTTCCAATTCTCTTTCTTTTGATAAAAGTTAATTTTATGCTATTATATAGGTAATTATTATTTATTTATTGTTTATGTTAAATGATTTTATAAGCATCGGCGGCCTTACAGAAGACATAGTTTTTTTTGCCCAAGATGGTATTTTACTTGATAATAAGGGGGATATTTTAAAACAAAGATTATTGGCCTTTGAGCATGGTGCCAAAATAAATATTAAAGATTATGGCCATTATTTTGGTGGTGGAGCTTCTAATTCGGCGGTTAATTTGGCCAAGGCTGGATTCAAGACTGCCTGCTTGGCTAGAGTTGGTAGCGATGAGCGAGCTAAGCGAGTTGTAGCCAATCTGTCTCAACATAAAATAGATACTAAAAATATAATAATAGATAAAAAAAATGATACTGGATTTTCCTTTATTTTGAATAATAAAAAAGATCGTATTATTTTTACTTATCGTGGTTCTAATGATTTTTTGCAAGTAGAGAAGAAGCATCAGGCGCTTATAAAAAAATATAAGTGGGTTTATTTATCATCACTTCCAGTTGATTGTTTAGGTAGTTTAAAAAATATTTTTGCTTCTAAAAATAAAATAGCTTGGAATCCGGGATTAAGTCAATTGAGCGGAGACTTATCAAAAATACTTCCTTTTTTAAAGAAAACTGATATTTTTGCGGTCAATAAAGACGAAGCTTTGGAAATGGTTAAAAGAAATAAAAAATATTTGTCGAGTGTTTTTGCTAAAGATGATAAATTTTTGAATAATAGTAAAAATTTAATTAAAATATTAAAAAGTTTTGGGCCAGATAAAGTTATTTTGACAGACGGAACTCAGGGGGCTTATTTTTATGACGGGGATAATTTTTATCATCAGGGTGTAATTAAAGGTAAAAAAATTGTTGATACTACTGGGGTAGGGGATGCTTTTAATTCTACTGTCGTAGGATCTTTAGAGAAATATTCTGGAGACTTTAAAAGGGCTATGTTTTTAGGTGTAAAAAATGCTTCAGCAGTTATTTCTCAATCAGGAGCACAAAATGGCTTATTAAATTTTACTAAAATATAATTTAGAATTAGATTTTAGTTCGACTTTTATCTAATTCGACTTGGGTTTTAGTTGAAATATTTAAAATTAATTACAATTAAATAAAAAATTATGAACAGAATATTTATAATTGAAGATGATATTAACATCTTATATGGTTTAAGAGATATTTTTTCTTCCAATGATTATGATGTTGAAATTAGTGATTCTAATGAAGAGTTAGATGATCTGATTAACAATATTAAAAAGTTTAAGCCCGATGTTATTATTTTGGATATTGTTTTACCTAAGTTGGATGGTGCAGAAATAATTAAAAATATTAAATCTGATGAACTTATTAATAGCGCCGAAATTTTTATTTTTACTGATTTAAGTGATGAGGATGGCAGAAGTCGTAGTGTTGGTTTGGGGGCTAATTATTATTTTATGAAAAATGAGTTTGATATCTATACTTTTTCCAATAAGGTTATGCGAGTTATGTCGCGCAATAAGGATGAGTTTGAGGATTCCGATAACTTGGAAGATGCTGAAGATATTGTCATGGATTAAAATTAAATTTTAGATATGAAAAAGAAAAAAAAGAAAATTATCATTATTTCTGGTGCTGTGGTTTTGCTTTTAATTATAATTCTTCCGATTATTTTTCGGAAGGAGAAAGTTGAATATATTACTACAGAATTAAAGAAACAAGATATTGTTCAAACAGTTAGTGAGATTGGAACAGTTAAGGCTAGCCAAGAAATTGCTTTAAACTTTTCTCAAGCTGGAAAATTGAATTTACTTAATGTTAAAGTGGGGGATCAAGTTAATGAGGGTGACGTTCTAGCTGAATTAGATTATTCTTCTTTATTAATTAGAAAAGAGGAGGCTTTTGCAACTTTGGAAATTGCTCAAACTAATCAAGATAAGCTTATCCGAGGAGCTTCTTATGAGGATATTGCTGTCTTAGAAGCTCAGGTTAAACAAGCTAAAAGTGCTTATGATTCTTCTAAGAGTGATTTAGAGCAAGTACAAAAAATTGTTGATGAAAATATTTATCAAGCTGAAAAAACTCTCAGTGATTTGCAGGCCCCTAACTTTTTAGTTCCAATGTCTGTGAAGCAAGCAGTTGATTCGGCTAAGGTTGGTCTAGAGAATACTAAAAAAACTTCTCAACAAACTATCAATAATAGTCAAGGGTCTTTATTATCTGCTTTGGATTATAATTTTTCAGTGGCTAGAGCTTCTTTGGATGCTGTTAATAGAATAGTAGAGGATGAGGATATTGAAAATGTTTTTAGTGTTAAAAATTATTTTTATAAATCAGAAACTGATAGATTATATAATAAAGCTATAGAAGAGATTCCGGTTCTTAATTCTAGTATTGAGACTGCTAAAAGGAATCCCAGTCAGGAAAATATTAAGAAGGCTTCAGATGGATTAGATCTGTTTTTAGATGATGTTTTTTCGGTTTTAAATAATTGTTTTAGTGCTTTGGAAAATTCTATAATTTCTTCTTCTTTTCCTCAATCTTCCTTAGATGCTTTTAAGACTACAGTTAATTCCAACAAAAGTTCTATCAGCACCTCTATTACTGCTATCCAAAATTCTTATTTTGCTTTTACTAATGCTCTTTTGGCTTATGATACCAATATAGCTAGCGCTCAAGATGCTGTTTTACAAGCGGAAACCGCTTTAAGTGATGCTATTAATACTGCTGAGAATACTTTGTCTTTAGCGAAGATAAATGGTAATCAACAAAAATTATCAGCTGAGGCCCGAGTTGATTCAGCTAAGAAAAATTATGAGGTAGTTCAATTACAATTAGCTAAATTAAAAACTCCAGCTAAAGCAGATGATTTAAAATTAGCTCAGGCTCAGGTTGATTCTGCTAATGCCAATTTGAGTTTAATAGAAAAACAAATTGAAGATAATACTATAAAAGCCCCTATTAATGGCAAGGTGGTCAAGATAAATTATGAGGTTGGGGAGCAGATTAGTGGGACTAGCCCAGTTATTAGTTTATTAACTGAAAATAATTTTGAAATTGAGGTTTTTATTTCTGAGTCTAATATTTCTAAATTAAAAATAGGGAATGAGGCGGATATAACCTTCGATGCTTTTGGTGATGATTATAAGGTTAAGGGTCAAGTTTACTTTATTGAGCCGGCTTCTACTGCTATTTCTGATGTTATTTATTATAAGATAAAAATAAGTTTTACTGAGGATGAGCTGAAAAAAAATGGTTTTATTATTAAATCTGGCATGACTTCTAATGTTGATATTGTTGCTAATTCTAAGAAGGATGTTTTTGCTGTTCCAGCTCGCGCTGTTTTATTGCGCAATGGTGGAGATCGTTATATTCGAGTATTAGAAGGCAAAAATGTTCGTGAAATTCCTGTCACCTTGGGAATATCCGGTGATCAAGCTATGGCCGAGGTTTCTTCTGACGAATTGCAAGAAGGCTTTTTAGTGATAACGGCTATTAAAAAATAAATTGATATGTTAATAAAAATTAGAGATCTAAAAAAAGAATTTAACTCTGGTGATGTTGTCACCAGAGTTTTGCATGGAGTTTCTTTTGATATTGATAAGGGGGAATTTGTTTCTATTATGGGTCCTTCTGGTTCAGGTAAATCAACTTTGATGCATATTTTAGGGTTACTCGATCGTCTTAGTGATGGTTCTTATGAATTTGATGGACAGAATGTTAATGAGTTAGACGATGATCAGTTAGCTGGTTTTCGTAATAAAAAAATTGGTTTTGTTTTTCAATCTTTTAATTTACTACCCAAGACTTCTGTTTTAGATAATGTTATTTTACCTTTGACTTATTCGGATAATCGGAAAAATATGGGTGACAGGGCTAAAAAAGTTCTAGATAGTGTTGGTTTGGGGCATCGTTTGAATTATTACACTAATCAGATTTCGGGAGGAGAAAAACAGAGAGTGGCTATTGCTCGAGCTTTGGTTAATAATCCTTCGGTTATTTTTGCTGATGAGCCAACGGGGAATTTGGATTCTAAGTCGGGTACTCAAATTATGAATATTTTACAGAAATTGAACGAAGAGGGCAATACTATTATTTTAGTTACTCACGAGACTTTTACAGCCGAACACGCTAAGAGGATTATTAGGGTTAAGGATGGCCTGATATTGAGTGACGAGGTTGTTAAGAATAGGAGGTTTGCTAAAGAGGCCGAGCTCTTAAAGTAATTATTATTTGGTATGAATATCTTAAACTTTAAACAATCATTTAGAACTTCAATTAAAGCTCTTAAGGCTAATAAAACTAGGAGCTTTTTAACTATGCTGGGAATTATAATTGGTGTAGCTTCTGTTATAGTTATTATGTCAGTTGGAGCTGGGGCTCAGAGTTTGATTTTGGGACAAATTGAAAGCATTGGCTCTAATACTATTTCTGTTACTCCCGGAAAATCAGATGATAGTGGTCCACCAACTTCAGTTTTAGGAATAGTAGTAACCTCTCTTAGTTTAGATGATTTAAATTCTATAGAAAGATCTAAAAATGATATTGGGATTTCAGCTCTAACTGCTTATGTTAATGGTGTAGGAACTGTTTCTTTTCAAAACAATTCTTATGATACTAATTTAGAGGGAGTAACTGAAGCTTATTTAGATACTGAAGGAGGGGAATTATCTTCAGGAAGATTTTTTACAGAAGAGGAAAATGATAGCTTGGCTAAGGTGGTTGTTTTAGGTAGCACTGTTAAAGAGGAATTATTTGGTGACTCCATAGCGGTTGGCCAAAGGGTTAAAATAAATAGACAAATTTTTAATATCATTGGAGTCTTAGAAGAGCGAGGGCAGGTGGCCTTTAGTAATTATGATGATAAGGTATTATTACCGCTGAAAACCATGCAAAAAAATATTGCTGGCATTGATTATTTAAATATGATCACTATCAAGCCAGAAGAATCAGCCGATGTCGATTTAGTGATAAATGAAGTTGAAATTATTTTACGAACTAATCATGGAATTCTTGATCAGAGTGGCGATAGTGATGATTTTTCTGTTCGTAGCTTAACAGAGTTATTGGATTTAATTAAAACAATTACTGATGCTTTGAAATATTTTCTAGCCTTAATGGCCGGATTATCTCTAGTAGTCGGTGGAATCGGGATAATGAATATTATGCTTATTAGTGTCAATGAAAGAACTAGGGAGATCGGAGTTAGAAAAGCTATTGGAGCTTCTAATAGAAATATTATTAGTCAATTTTTATTAGAATCAGTTTTTTTAACTTTAATAGGGGGAATTATCGGTATTATTTTAGGGGTCATTATTTCTTGGTTGATATCATTAATAATGGTTTCTCTTAATTATGATTGGGCTTTTGTGGTTGGTCCTATTTCAGTATTATTAGCAGTTAGTATTTCGGCTTTAGTAGGTTTAGTTTTTGGAATTTATCCAGCTAAACGAGCTAGTAAATTGGAGCCGGTGGAGGCCTTGAGTTATGAATAATTTTTCTAATATATGAGAATAAAAGAAGTTGTCCGATTATCGCTGATAGCGATGATTAAAAACAAAATGAGAACGACCCTGACTGTATTAGGCATGGTTATTGGCATCGCTAGTATTATTATTGTTTTTTCAGCGGGAGAAGGCATTCGAAGTTTGATAATTGGTCAAATTGAGGCTTTTGGTACTAATATTATTCAGACTGAGGTGCGAGTTCCTAGTTCTAAAAAAGGCATGGAAGCCGAAACAGATAGTGCTGGAGCTATTGCTAGTGGGGTGCAGGTTACTACTATGAAGGAAAAAGATTTGGAAGATATAAAAAAGATAGATAATGTTTCTTCTGGTTATGGGGCTATTCTCAGTCAGGAAACATTGACTTATCTCAGCGAAACTAAGAAAGTTTTTTTATTCGGAGTTGGTCCTGATTATATTAATATTGATAAGTCCGAAGTTAGTAGTGGCTATTTTTTTACTGATAGTGATAATAATTCCTTGTCTCAAGTAATAGTTTTGGGTTCTAAAATTGCACAGGACATTTTTCAAGAAGATGATCCTGTTGGGAAAACTGTTACTATTAAAAGAGGACGTTATCAGGTGATAGGGGTATTGGAGGAGCGCGGAGCAACCGTGGGTCTTGATTTTGATTCCATGGTTTTTTTACCAGTTAAAACTTTACAGAAGAAAATAATGGGTATAGATTATTTTATGTATATGGTTCATAAAATAATTGATCCTAATCAATCAGAGGAAACTGCTGAAATTATGAGAGAGATTCTTCGAGAAAATCATGATATTCCTAATCCCGATAGAGATGATTTTAGAGTGACTACAATGGGAGAAATGTTAAAGACTTCTAAGAATATTACTAATAGTATTACTATCTTATTACTTTTAATAGTAACAATTTCTTTGATAGTTGGCGGAGTGGGAATATTAAATGTTATGTATGTAATAGTTTCTGAAAGAACTCCGGAGATTGGTTTGCGCAAGGCGGTGGGAGCTAAATTTTCTGATATTATGCGTCAATTTTTAATCGAATCGATTTTAATAACTTTGATTGGGGCTTTTTTTGGAATAATTTTGGGAATTTTATTTTCTTTCTTGATTTGTTTGGGGGCTAATTATTTTGGTCTGGAATGGAAATTTGTTTTGCCATTCAAGGCTTTTGTGGTTTCTATATTATTTGCTTTATTTTTTGGGGTTCTGTTTGGTCTTCTTCCGGCTAGAAAGGCTGGCCGACTAGACCCGGTTGAGGCTTTGAGAAAGGATTAAGTTTTATTGACTAAAATCCAATAAATCGTTATTATGTATTTATACTAAAATTATAAAAATATGATGGTAAAACGAATTGGAATAGATCTAGGAACAACTTATACTTTAGTTTATCTGCCAAAAAGAGGTGTAGTTATTAACGAACCAAGCGTCGTGGCTGTTTCTATTGATGATAATAAGGTTTTGGCGGTTGGAAATGAGGCTAAAGATATGTTGGGTCGCACTCCTGATACTATTATTGCTTTAAAACCATTAAAGGAGGGGGTTATTGCTGACTATCGCACTACTGAAGCTATGATTCGTTATTTTATCAATAAAACTTTAGGTAAAATTAGAATTTTTCGTCCTGAGGTTATGGTGGCTGTTCCTGCTGGAATTTCTTCAACCGAAAGACGCGCTGTTATTGAGGCAACCATCGCCGCTGGAGCCAAGGCTGCTTATATTATTAAAGAACCAGTAGCTGCTGCTATTGGCGCTAATATTCCCATTAGTTCTGCTACTGGGCATATGGTGGTCGATATCGGCGGTGGAACATCGGAGATGGCGGTTATTTCCTTAGGGGGAGTAGTTTCTTCTACTTCGGTTCGAGTAGGTGGTAATAAATTAGATTTAGCTATTTTGGAATATGTTCGAAAAAAATATGGTTTAGTTATTGGGGAGAGAACAGCTGAGGAAATGAAGATAAAAGTAGGATCAGCTATGTTTTTAGATGATGAAAGCCGATTATTTATGGAAATAAATGGAAGAGACGGGGTTAGTGGTTTACCCAAAACTATTGAGGTTAATAGTAATGATGTTACTTCGGCTATTTCTGGAGAATTAGAAATAATTTTAAATACAGCTAAAAAAATACTTCAACAAACTCCACCCGAGTTAGTAGCTGACATTATTGATAAGGGCATTGTTTTAACCGGGGGAACCGCTATATTAAGGAATATTGATCAATTATTTGCCCAAGCCTTAGGAGTTTCGGCCTATATAGCCGATGATCCACTTTTATGTGTAGCGAAGGGAACTGGCATTGCTTTAGATAATCTAGATTCTTATAAAAGGAGTATTTTAGCTACTAAATAATATGACTATCGGAATAGATGCTTCGCGAGCTAATCGTGATTTTAAAACTGGAACCGAATGGTATTCCTATTATTTGATTACTAATTTAGTTAAGATTGATAAAGAAAATAAATATATTTTGTATTCTGATAAGCCTTTAAACCGGGCTTTTTTAAATGATTTAGATTTAGACAATAATAAAAATGTTAAAGTTAAGGTTTTGGAGTGGCCCTTTAAATACTTTTGGACCATGGGTCGTCTGAGTTTAGAAATGATTTTTCGTCGTCCTGATGTTCTTTTTGTTCCAGCTCATTCTTTACCATTGTTTTTTCCTAAAAAAACTATCAATACTATTCATGACATTGCCTTTATTAGTAACCAGTCTATTTATGGGCAAGAAGTTTTATCAAGTAGCTCTAATCGAGTTGATAAATTTTTGAGATTTTTAGTAAAAATTTTTACTTTAGGTCGATATAATTTTAAATCAATTGATTATTTAAAATGGTCGACTAAGTTTGCTTTGAAAAGGGCTCGAAAAATAATTACCGTCTCTCACTTCACTAAAAATGATATTTTAAAAAATTATAAAAAAGTTAAGGTGGATAAAATAAAGGTTGTATATAATGGTTTTCCTAATAATATCTATCACTTAATTAGTGATGAGGCTTCGATGAATAATGTCTTGAGGCGCTATGGAATTGAAGAACCTTTTTTGTTGTATATAGGTAGGATGGAAAGAAAGAAAAATATTTATAATTTAATAGAAGGATTTGCTTATTTTAAAGAAAACAACAAAGATAGTCGAGAAAAATTAGTTTTAATTGGTAGCGCCGGTTTTGGTTATGATGAAATGCGCTATATGATAGAAGAGCTATGTCTAGAAAATGATGTTATTATTTTGGGCTGGGTAGATGAAGTTGATTTACCTTTTATATTTAATAAGGCCCAAATCTTTATTTTTCCTTCCTTGTATGAAGGTTTTGGTATTCCGGTTCTTCAGGCCATGGCTTGTGGAGCTCCGGTTCTTTTGTCTAATATTGAGGTTTTACAAGAAGTGGCTCAAGATAATGCTTTATTTTTTGATCGTTTTGATCCGATAGATTTGTCTGAGAAAATAAGTAACATTTTAAATAACGAAGATTTGCGTAGAGAATTAATATCTAAGGGCTTATCCCATTCTAAGAACTTTAGTTGGGAAAAATGTGCTAGAGAGACTTTAGCCGAAATTAATAGTTTGTAAATTTATAAAAATGGTTTTTATTAAAAATAAAATTAATAGCGCCAAGAACATTTTTAAAAAATATAAAATGTTTTTTTATTTTTTTGTTATTTTATTATTAGTAATATTATTTTCTGTAATTTTGATTAAAAAAAATTCTCAAGAAGGTTTTGATAATTATGGGAAGGAAAGTGATGATATAATATTAGATGAAGTGTGCGTTGATTCTTGTCAAAATCGCTTGATAGATGGGGCTTTGGTTCTTTCGGGGGAGGAGAATCCCTTTTTAGTTTCAGCTGTTTTAGATAATCATAGTGACGCTCGTCCTCAGTTTGGTTTAAGTCGGGCTAGTTTGGTTTATGATGTTCCAGCTGAGGGAGGGATAAATAGATATTTGGCTTTTTTTCGATCTGATTTAGAGGGTGATTTTAAAATAGGGCCAATCAGAAGTGCTCGTCCTTATTTTTTGGACATATCTTTAGAGTATCAGGCTTTAATGCTCCATTGTGGAGGCAGTCCGGCGTCCTTGGCCAGAATAATTAAGGAGAAATTATTAACCCTCAATGAATTTTATAATTCCTATTATTTTATTAGATACGATAAATATATTGCCCCGCATAATGTGTTAGCCGACTATCAGAAGATAAAAGAATATTTGCAAGATAAAAATTTAAGTAATTCTAATTTTCTTCCTTGGAAATTTAAAACTAAATCAGAATTTGTTTTTGAAGAAGATAATTTTGAATTTAAAAATGAAAAAAATAATTCTGAGATTAATATAAAAAATGGCCAACATCAATATGATACTAAGTGGCAATATAATTATAGAGATAATATTTATTTAAAAAAAATATCTCAAGAGGATCAAACTGATGATAGCGGTGAGATTATTTCAGCCGATAATTTGATTTTACAGTTTGTTGATACTAAAATTTTAGATAGTGAGCTGAGGTTAGAGATAGATTTGTTGGGGCGGGGTGAGGCCGTTATTTGTCTTGATGGTTTTTGCCAAAATGGATATTGGGAAAAAATAAAAAATAGTGATAGAACTATTTATTATTATGATAATAACGAGGAGCTTATTTTTAATATCGGAAAAACTTGGATACATTTGATTGATGAGGGAACTTCGGTTGAGATTGATAATTTTAGTTTTTAAGGATTAGTTTTTATTGGATTTTACTTATCAATAATCTCTGTTGATTTTTTAAATCTTTTATTATTTCATTTTGAAGGCTGAAACCTTTCATTTTTTTTATAATCATTTTTTCCAGGTCTTCTTTTTGCCAATCATTTATTTCCTGATAAACTGTGAAATTGATATTGTTGTTTTTGTTTTTTATTTTTTTAATTTGTGACCATAATTCTTTATAATATTTTAGACCATCTCTTCCGCCATATAAGGCCCGTCGAGGTTCTTTTTTAATACTAGCTTCTTTTTCTATTTCTTTTTTGGTTAAATAGGGAAGATTGGCCATTATAATTATATGGTTTTCTTTTTTTATATTTCTTAATTTTTTTCTGATAGGTTTTAGTAAGTCTCCTTTTAAGAATTTTATATTTTTTCTTAGCTTATGTTTTTTAGCGTTTTTCTTGGCCATTTTTAAGGTTTTTTTACTAACATCAATAGCATAAAAGAAAATATTTTTTTTATTTTTTAAGATGCTAGCTATACTAATAATCAAGCAACCTGACCCAGTTCCAATATCAATTATGATCTTTTTTTGATCAGAGGCGTTGAAATTATTTTTAGTTATTTGGTCTATTATTAATTCGCTTTCTGGGCGAGGAATTAAGGTGTTTTTATTAATCATAAAATCTAGGTTATAGAAACTTTTTATTCCCGTTAAATAAGCTAGGGGCCAATTTTGCGATCTTTTTTTTGATAGTTTAATTATTTTTTTAAATTGGGATAAGCTTATTTTTTTATCTAATTGGGTGATTATTTTTTCGGGGCACAAATTTAAAACAAAGGAAGCAATTAATAGAGCTTCTTTTTGATAATTATTGATATTTTCTTTTAGTTTTTCTTGAGATTTTTTTAGGGCTTGATTTATTGTCATTTTTGTATTATTATCTTATGATTGTTTTTTAAAAAATGTTAAATAAAAAAGGAGGTTATATGTTGATTTATTTAAAGGTTTTTGATGTAAATAAAACCTTGAATATAGAAAAGGAGGAAATAGCTGAATTTTTAATTAAAAAATTTGGCGATATTGAGGATTGTAGTGTGGTGATGTTATATTATGAGGTTGATGGATCACTAAATCCTTCTCTTACCTGTAGTTTGGTTAATATTTTGCCTTATTATGAAAAATTATCCGAGAAATATTTTGAAGATATAGTATCCTTTTTTAAGGAGAAAAATTCGAAGGTTATTGTAATCTTGGGTGAAAAAATAGAAGAAATTTTTGAAGTATTCCCCAATTAATTTTGGGGTTTTTTTATTTCTTATTTAATTCCAATTTAATATCGTTAATCATCTCTTCAATGCCCCCACTCATTATTTC
Organism: Patescibacteria group bacterium; assembly: GCA_028696995.1. GTDB lineage: Bacteria > Patescibacteriota > Patescibacteriia > Patescibacteriales > UBA12465. Next base: position 27,943 of record JAQVFY010000004.1, on the reverse strand, counting down.
GTCAATATTGTGCCAAGATTTATTAGCGCGATGATCAGTGATACGACTTTGGGGAAAATTATAGGTGCGGATTTTGTCACTTCTATCACCTCGACCGATTTGGTCTTTTCTTTCTTGAGAATTTTTAGCTGATTTTTCTTCCTCTATTTTAGCCAATAATCTAGAGCGTAAAATTTGCATAGCCTTTTCTTTGTTTTGGTGTTGTGATTTTTGATCTTGACAACTGGCAATTAAACCAGTAGGGATATGTGTTATACGAATAGCTGAATAGGTAGTATTAACGCTTTGACCACCGGGACCCGAAGAGCAAAAAGTATCTATTCTGATATCGCTTGGTTCTATTTTAACATCAATCTCTTCGGCCTCAGGTAATACTATTACAGTTGAGGTGGAGGTGTGAACTCGGCCTTGCTTTTCGGTTTCAGGAACTCTTTGAACACGATGAGTTCCTGCTTCGTATTTTAAATAACCATAAGCTCCTAGTCCTTCCACCGAAAAAATTATTTCTTTATAACCGCCAATTCCAATTTCACTAGAACTTAGGACTTCTGTTTTCCAATTCATCTTTTCAGCGAAGCGTAGATACATTCTAAATAATTCGGCTGTGAATAAAGCTCCTTCATCGCCTCCGGCTCCAGCTCTTATTTCCACTATTACACTTTTTTTGTCGTTGGGGTCAGCTGGATTTAATTCTTCGTGTAATTCTTTTTCTAATTTTTCCTTAATTTTTTGTAATTCGCTTAATTCTTCTTGGGCCATTTTTCCTAGTTCAGAGTTAGTTTCGCTTTTTATAATTTCTTCATTACCAGAAATATTTTCATCTAATTTTTCTATTTCACAAATTAAAGTATAGGCCTTCTTTAGGACGGCATGTTCTTTGGCTAGTTTACTAGCTTTTTCTCGGTCAGAAATTATTTCTGGTTTAGAAAGGTTTTCTTCTAGTTCTTTGTATTTAGTTTTTATTTCGGAAATAGTCATATCTATAGTTTAATTTATTTTTAGATAAAATAAAAGCCCCGAAAATGGCGCTTTTATTTTTATAAGTAATTTGTTATTGGTTTTTTTCGCTTTGTTTTTTAGCTTTAGCAGCTCTTTTGGCAGTTTTTCCTTTTGGAGCTTCAGCTTTTTTTTCTAATTTAGCCTTGAATTTACCAACGCGGTTGGCAGTATCAACTAATTTTTGTTTTCCGGTATAAAAAGGATGACAAGCTGAACATAGCTCGGTCTTGATTTCGGAATCAACTGATCCGGTTTCCATAACAAAACCACAGGCACAAACTGCCTTGATTTTGTTGTTGTATTTTGGGTGGATGTCTTTTTTCATATTTATGGTATAATGTAAATAATAAAACCATTATGGTTAATGGATGTGTTTGATGATATCATAGAATAAAAAATAAAGCAATAGTTATTAATAAATTTATTTTTAGCTTGTTTTCTAATAATTTTAATGTTAGAATTAAATAATTAAAATTAACACAAAAAATATGATTAATGGCGTAATTATTAAAAAATTAAACCAATATCACGATGATCGTGGTTGGTTAAGCGAGATTTATCGCTCCGATGAGCTAAATTACAAGCCGGAAATGTCCTATATTAGCGTTACTAAACCGGGAGTTGTTCGTGGCCCCCATGAACATAAATATCAAAGCGATTGTTTTGTTTTTGTTGGTCCTGGAAAATTTGCCTTACATCTTTGGGATAGACGAGAAGATAGTGAAACTAAGGGCGAATATTTAAGCTTAGAGGCTGGAGAAGGGGAAGCGACTTTAGTAATTGTTCCACCGGGGGTAGTTCATGGTTATAAAGCTCTTGGTCCTGGAGACTCATATTGCTTAAATTTCCCAGATAAATTATATAAAGGTGAAGGTAAGAAAGAAGAAATTGATGAAATTCGTTGGGAGGAGGATAAAGACTCTCCTTATTCTATTTCTTAATTCTGCTTTACTCCAAACTTCTATTATAGTATAATAAATATACTTGTTATTATTGAAATTTATATATGGCAAAAATATTGATAACCGGTGGAGCCGGCTTTATTGGCTCCAATTTCATTCGATACTGGCTAAAAAATAACCCTGGAGATAGTATTACTAATCTAGACAAATTGACTTACGCCGGCAATTTAGACAACCTTAGAGACATTGAAAGCCAAGAAAATTATAAATTCATTCAAGGTGATATTTGTGATTTTTCTTTGGTTAATGATATTTGTCAAAATATTGATCTGATTGTACATTTCGCGGCCGAAAGCCATGTTGATAGATCTATAGAAAACAGTGCTGATTTTATAAAAACCAATGTTGAGGGTACTAGGATATTATTAGATTGTGCTAAGAATAACGGGAATATCCGTTTTCATCATGTCTCTACTGATGAAGTTTTTGGTTCTTTAGATTTAAATGATCCTAAATTTAATGAAAAAACTCCCTATGACCCCCGTTCTCCTTATAGTGCCTCTAAAGCGTCTTCCGATCATCTAGTCCGAGCCTATTTTCACACCCATAAACTACCCATCACTATTTCCAATTGCTCCAATAATTACGGCCCCTATCAATATCCCGAAAAACTAATCCCACTTTTTATAACTAACCTAATAGAAGGAAAAAAAGTTCCGGTTTATGGTAGTGGCCAAAATATTCGTGATTGGATACATGTTGATGATCATAATCGTGGAGTAGAGATGATTATAAAAAAAGGAAAAATTGGTGAGACTTATTGTTTAGGAGGGGATAATGAAATAAAAAATATTGATATTACTAAAAATATATTAAAACTAATGAATCAAGGTGAGGAGATGATTGAATATGTTGGAGATCGTTTAGGTCATGATTTACGTTATGCTATCGATTTTTCCAAAGCTGAAAAAGATTTAAGCTGGAGACCGGAAATCTCTTTTATCGAAGGATTGAAAAATACAGTTGAGTGGTATAAAAATAATCCTGATTGGTGGCAAAAACTAAAAAAATAATTTTATCATAAATATGAAAAAGATTTTACTCTTGGGGTCTGATGGTAATTTAGGTGATCAGTTGGTTAATGAATTCTCCAATTTTCCCGATTTTAAAGTTATCGGATACACTAAAAAAGATTTAAATCTGACGGAATTTGATTTGATAATACCAAAAATATCGAAGATTAAACCAGATATTATCATCAATACTGCTGCCTATAATAATGTTGATAAATGTGAAGAATTTGAAGATGAGTTTAAACTAGCTCATAAAATAAATGGTGAGGCCTTGCGTTATTTAGGTAAAGCAGCTATTAAAAATGATTCAATATTGGTCCATTACTCTACTGATTATGTTTTTGGGGGAGATGTTTGCCAAGAAGAGGGCTGTGGAGCCGAATGTCTATTGAATTTTAAAGAAAAGGGCGGTTTTAGAGAGGATGATGAGAGATGTCCGATAAATAAATACGGACTAACAAAGATGTCCGGAGAAATTGAACTTCAGAGATTAGCTAATAAAAAATTGAAATATTATATTATTAGAACTTCTAAATTATTTGGACCAAAGGGGAAGTCTCAGGATTCTAAAGAAAATTTTTTTGACTTAATGTTAAAAATAGCTAACGAAAGAAAAGAAATAGCGGTTGTTAGTGAGGAATTGAGTTGTTTTACTTATACCCCTGATTTAGCCAAAAGAACTAGAGAAATCTTAGAAGAGAAAAAAGATTTTGGATTTTATCATGTCAGAAATAATGATCCAGCTATTTGGTATGATGCAGCGCGTGAATTATTTAGGTTGAAAAAAATTGGAGTTCGAGTGAAGCCAGTTTTAAGTGATAAATTTCCTCGTCCCGCTAAAAGACCAAAATATTCAGTTTTGGCTAATACCAAATTACCTGAACTTCGTAGCTGGAAAGAGGCTTTAAAAGAATATATAAAAATTAATTTATAAAAAAATATGAAAGGAATAGTTTTGTCTGGGGGAAGTGCTACTCGCCTTCGACCTTGTACTAAAGTTACATCTAAACAATTACTCCCGGTCTATAATCGTCCGATGATTTATTATCCCCTAAATACTCTGATTAAAGCTGGGATAAAAGATATTTTAATAATTGTAGCCCCTGAACAGGCTGGTCATTACTTAAATTTATTAGGTAGTGGTAAAGAATTTGGTGTTAAATTTACTTATGAAATTCAAGATAAACCCGAGGGCTTGGCCCAGGCTTTTATTATTGGAGAAAGATTTATTGATGAGGATAGTGTTTGTATGATTTTGGGTGATAATATTTTTGAAGATGATTTTTCAGATGATATTAGAAATTTTAAGTCGGGGGCTAAAGTTTTTGCTAAAGAAGTTCCTGATCCACATCGTTTTGGAGTAGTCGAATTTGATGAAAACAAAAGAGCAATTTCTATTGAAGAGAAGCCAGCTCAGCCCAAATCAAATTATTGCGTTACTGGTCTATATGTTTATGATAATAAAATAGTAGATATTGCTAAAAATCTAAAACCATCAAGTCGAGGTGAGTTAGAAATTACTGACATTAATAGAATTTATTTGGAAAAAGGAGAATTAGATGTCGCCATGGTTGAGGGAGCTTGGATTGACGCCGGTACTTTTGATAGTTTGTTAGAGGCTCAAATTTTATCTAAGGAAAAATTACAAGATAAAATGGTTATCTAATTATTTTAAATTATAATTTTAATAATATGGCTGTAAAAAATATTTCCAATCAAGAGCTTAAGGGGACTAAAGATTGGTTTCCTGAGGAATTTAATATTCGTAAATATATTTTTGATAAATGGCGTGAGGTTTGTTTGTCTTATGGTTTTTTTGAATATCTTAGTCCGCTTTTGGAAAATGCTGATATTTATCGAGCTAAATCAGGTGAGGATGTTGGTAATAAAGAATTAATGATTTTTGTTGATCAGGGTGGTCGAGAGTTAGCTATTAGACCAGAAATGACTCCTAGTGTTGTTCGGATGGTTTCCAAAATTTATCAAACCTCTCCTAAGCCAATAAAACTTTTTTCTATTGCTAATTTTTTTCGTAATGAAAAACCTCAACGAGGTCGTAATCGTGAATTTTGGCAATTGAATTGTGATATTTTTGGTAGTGACAGTCCTTTATCAGATTTGGAGATTTTGCAAATGAGTGTGGACTTGGTCTTGGCTTTTAACCCACCTAAAGATTCTTTTGTTTTAAAAATAAATCATCGGGGTTTAATAGATTTTTTGTTTGATAGTATAAAAATAAAGAAAGAGCAAAAAATAATGTTACTTCGTTTAATGGATAAGTATAATAAAATGTCAGCCGATAATTTTATTTTAGCCTTAAAGGATCTAAAGTTAAAAGATGAGCAGATTGATCAGGTTATTAAATTTATTTCATCTAAAAATTTAGATGATTTAGTTGACAAAATTCCAAATTTAAAGAATAGTGAGGCTTTTTCCTCATTAATTAAGATTATTGATGAGTTTATTGAAATGTTTTATGGAGAATATATAATGTTTAGCCCGGATATCATTCGTGGCTTTGATTATTATGACGGATTAGTGTTTGAATTATTTGATAAGCATCCTGATAATAATAGGGCTATGTTTGGTGGTGGGCGCTATAATGGATTGGCTGATGTTTTTGGTGTAAACAATTTTCCAGCTATTGGATTTGCTCCCGGAGATGAAACCTTTAAATTGTTTTTAGAGGCTTGGGGTCTTTTGCCAAAAGTTAATTTAAGGAAAGATGTTTATTTTTTACCTTTATTAGCTGATAGTTTAAAAAGTGAGATTATTTCTTTGGCTAAAAAACTTCGAGTTGAGGGGAAAAAAGTAGAGCTCGGTTTTGATGTCGTAAAAATTTCTCGTGCTTTAGAGCAGGCTGATAAAAATGGCTTTGGTCATGTTGTTATTTTAGGGGAAGAGGAATTAAAGAAAGGGGAATATAAAGTTAAAGATATGGTTAGTGGAGTAGAGGAAAATTTTAAATTATAATTTTTTAATAATCTTAGGAAATAAAAACAGTTCAATTTTGATTTGATTTTTTATTTTAAAAGAGGCCCCTTGGTGGGGCCTTGTGGTTTTAATATGGTGGCAAGTTTTTTATTTCTGCCCGATAGCTTTTGGGACTGTTGGGGCAGTGGTGGCAATGGTTGGCCTGGATGTAGTTTTTACTCCAGTCAATGTTGCCATCAAGATGGCGGTCCATTTCCTCCTCCTTAGCTAGTACCAAAAGGACGAAAACACCGTTTTTATCAACTTCGCTTACGTTTCCGCATTTGGTGCAGAAAACTTTGGCGATTTTACCGGCGCTCAAGGGTTTTTTTAATTCCTCGAGGCTTGGGGTATGGGTCCTGACTGAACCCAATAAGAAGATTTTGTCTTCTTTTTTCATGTTTTATCTCCTTTTTTTGTATTGGTTAATTATTTTATTTGCAAAATCATTTAAAATGAATTTATATTCTCTTCTCATTTTTTGAAATCGAACATCATTTTTTTCTTCTTTTTTGTTTCTGTTGCTATAAAGTTCTTTAATTGTTTCGATTTCGTCATTACTTAGAAATAAAACTAAATCAGTTAAAATAGTTTCTCCGGCTCTTCTTTTTTCTGTTTCTTGTCTTCTTTTTTCTTCGGGAGTATTTATTGTGATATCGAAACAAACTCTAATAAATTTTTCTTTACCTTTTTCATCTTGATATTTAAATTTAAAAAAAGCATCGACTCCACAATTATCCAGATGTGTTCCTACGGCGGTGTAATATTCCAAATCTTCAAAATTATCTAGATTTAGTTTTTCGGCGATAGTGGCGTGTAGATCGTAGGCAAATTTTGTTTTTGGTTCACTAGGCTCAAAATCTTCTCCTTGAGACTCTTCTACAATTTCAAATTGATCTTCGATTTCAATTTGTCCTAAAAATCTAAGACGCTCGCTTCGAACTCTTTCATTCATTATTTTCTTAACTCTTTGTTGTATTCTTTTTAATTCTTCTAATCGAGCTGGGTTTTCTTTTTGTATTTCTAATAAAAAAGAATAGGGGTCTTTATTCGGGTTCTGGTCCATGTAGTCATTAAAATAATCATCTAAATCCTGACTTATTTTTTTAATATAAAAACTATATAAATCCCTTTCGACATTTTCTTGGTAATTTTTTTTATTAATACTGCCTAAACAACCTTTTTCTATTAATTTTCCTTCTTTTTCATTTTCTGATAAAGAAGAGGCAACTCGTTCTGGGGTTGTATTATTTTTTATATTTTTGATTTTTGTGTCGTTCATATTTTTATTAGGTATTTATTATATAATATTATTATATTTTTGTCAATAGTTTTATATAATTAACAAAAAATACTTTAAATTAAAGGTTTTGTAGATTATTTTTATTATTTTCTATAAAATTATTAATTTTATCAATCAGATTAATTTGATTACCGGGTTCAAATAATCGTTCTTTGTTTGTTATTAATTCTGGTATCCCTCCTAAATTAGAGGCGATTATTGGTAGGGAAAAGGCCTTAGCTTCATAGATAACAGTGGGGGAATTTTCATAGCAGAGGGATGGTACTATCAGGCAATCATTTTTTTGTAATTCTATAGCGATTTCTTCTTTATTTCTTTGTTCTAATATTTCAATTCTATTATCTACTTCAGAATATTTTCTTATTTTATCTATTAAGCTACCATTTCCAATAATTTTTAATTTAATGTTTTTATCTCCTATTTTCTTAAAAGTTTCAATTAAAAAAATAATACCCTTATGTTCCTCTATTTGTCCGATAAATAAAAAATCAATAGTGTTTTTATTTTTTTTATAATTCTCTAATGTGGTTTGATCTATTTTTTTTATATCAGTAAATGGTTGGGGGTTGGCTTGAACTTTAATTTTGCTGTTTTTAAAATAATTTCTTTTTTTATGTTCTTGTAGTAACCAATCAGAAGGAGAAATAATTAAATCCGGGGAGTCAATTATTTTTTTAATTATTTTTTGATAAATTTTAGATATTAGTGAATTAATTTTTTTTTCTTTTCCATAAATCATCAGTCCCGAAGGATGAATTAATTGAATATCATGCAAAAAATGGTGATGTTTTATCTTTAACCTTTTTATAATTTTAAAAGTTTTCCAATTAATTCCCATTAAATTATGAGTCAAAATTAAATCAGGTTTTTCATTTATCAATATTTTTTTTATTTCTTTTTTTTGATAAAGATTGATAAAATTATTTATTTGCCAAAAAAATCGGTAGAGAATATTTTTTTGTCCGAGATTATAGTAATTAGAATTGAGATAATATGTTTTAGGGTTTTGGTTCATTTCACTTAACTCTTGTGGTTTGGTAGTGATAATAAAACAAGAATGACCATTTTTTTCTAATTGGTTTATAATATTTTCACAAACTTTTTCAGTTCCACCTTTATGATATGGCTTGTATAAATTGTTAATAATGCCTATTTTCATGATTTTTATTTTATTTTGTCACTCCCGCGAAGGCGCGAGCCACGTAGCGGAGCTATACGTGGGGAATCTATTATTTGAATAATTCTAAAACTTTATCATTGATTATTTCTTCCGAATATTTTTCTAGTACTAGTTTGTGAGCTTCGCTACTCATATTTTCTAGTTTTTCTGGATTTTGTAAAATTGTTTTAATTTTGTTTTTTAAGTCTTCAATATCTTTTGGTTTTACCATTAAGCCCGATTTTTCATTTTCAAAAACAGTTCTGACTCCTGGCAAATTAGAGGCAATAACCGGAGTCCCACAGGCCATCGCTTCTATTAAAACAATTCCGAAAGCTTCATTGCTGTTAATTGACGGCAGGACTAGCATTTTTGCTTCTTGAAAGCTTTTTATAAAATCTTCTTTTTCTAATTTACCACTAAAAATAATTCGATCTTCTATTTTTAAATTTTTGGTTAAATCTTTTAAATTATTTTTAAGTTCGCCATCACCGACTATTTTTAATTTCCAGCTTAGGTCTTTGATTTCGCTGACAGCTTTTATTAAAATATCAACTCCTTTAAAATAGTGAGCCTTATCTAGTCCGCCGACAAATAGGATGGTATTCTCTGATGACTTTTTACCGGGTTTAAATGTGTTAGTATCAACCGAAAAGGGTATTTCTCTGAATTTGTTTGGATATTTATTGTATATATTTTTTATATTACTATTTTTAATATAATCAAATGAGGCGCTCACAATGTTTTCGCTTTTTTTAAATAGAGATTTTTTAATAATTTCCTCGGGCCAGCTTAGGATTTTAAAAAAGATATTTTTATGATGAACGTCCATGTGATAATGAATAATTAATCTTTTTTTTGGGTTTAAGATTTTAAATAGCCATATTATTATAGCAGTTCCAAAGAAAGGGTAGTGGAAATAAATAACATCAAAACTTTTTAATTTTTTAAGTAGAGAAAATAAAACCGCTCCATGTCCTAGTTTTAATAATGGTTTTAATCTAATTATATTTTCTTTTTGATCATTATTAGAATATCCGTCTTTATGTTGGCTAGTAAAAACAAAAGACTCATGTTTTGGTAATAATGTTTTTTGCAATTTTTGGCTAGCTATGCCAATCCCTCCGGCATAAGGGGGGTAGACACAGACTACTTGGGCAATTTTCATATATTTCTTTTTTTTGCTATATTATAGGTATGAGTTTAAACAATTTTTCGAAATATTTAAAGACAAATTTTTTGACTATTTTTCTGTTATTTTTATCGCTGATTATAAATATTGGTTCGGTTTTTTATTATTTTTACAAGTTTAATGATTTAGTGCTAGTAATTATCTTTTTTTTGGCTTTGTTTTTAACTTATATCTTTGTTTATTTTAGCATTTATAGGTCTAATCAACAAGCTTTGCCGATTTCTCAAGGGCGACAGTCTGGCGATGAGGTTAGGGGTGGTGGAATTATCTTAAAAATTATTTTACCCTTAATAACTTTAAGCTTATTTTTTATTCTATTTCAAATATTATTTAAATTTGGTAGTTTTTCAGCCATTGCCTCTCCTTGGCATTTTTTACCCACATATTTTTGGATATTTTTATGGTTTTTATTATTAACATTGTTTGTAAATTTTTATTTTAAAAACAGGTGGTCTTATTTATTTCTTCTTTTATTTTATTTCTTATTTTTTTCGATTTCATTTTTTGTTTACAAGATAGCTTTTGGTTATGATCAATTACTTCATCAAAGAGCTATCTCCGATATTTTAAAATTTGGTTTAATTGAACCCAAAACTATTTATTATATTGGACAATATACTTTAGAGTTATTTGTTTTAAAAATTTGGCCATTTTCTCCAGAGATTTTAGATAAAATGTTGGTACCTATTTTATCAGTGATTTTAATTCCAGTAACTTTTATTCATAATTTTAAGAGAAGGGGATTTGATAAGACAATTTGGCCATTAGTTATTTTTCTGGTTTTACCTTTCTCTATTTTTACTTATACTGTTCCACAAAATTTATCTTTTTTATTCTTAATTATTTTATTGCTGTTTTCTTTTAATAAGTACTTTGTAAAAAATCGTTTTAATTTTTTCTTTTTATTTTCTTTGTCTTTAGCAATATTTTTTATTCATCCTTTAGCGGGAGTCCCAGCCATTATTTTTACCTTTATACTATTCACTTCATTTCATAACCCCTTGTCATTCTCGCACCCCTTGTCATTCCCGCGAAAGCGGGAATCCAGTTCTTATTATTTAAAAATCATAGCCTATTTAGGCCAAATTATTATTTTACCAACACTTTTAATATTATCGGGGGGGCGTTTTGCATCTTTTAGTATGGATTTTTCTAATTGGATTCCACGATTATTGGGTCAGGAAAATATTTTCCTTAATTTTATCTATTTATTTGGCTTAAATAAAAATATTTGCTTGTTAATATTATTTATCCTTGCTACGGTTTTTGTTTTTAAATTCAAGCGTCGAGATTTAAAGATTTTTTATTTTAATTCCACTGCTTTAATGTTGTCATATTTTATTAGTATCTTTATTGATTTTCCGTTTCTAAGCCAAATTGATAAAAATAGTTATGCTAATAGGATTTTTATTTTATCATTTTTGTTTTTAATTCCGATTTTTTATGAGATGTTTATTTGTTTGATGAAAAAAATAAGTCAAGAAAAAAAACCTTTTAAAATTATTGTTATAATATTTTTATCACTTCTCCTTTTAACTTCACTATATCTAAATTATCCTCGCAAAGATAATTATTTTAATTCTCGTTCTTATTCGGTTTCATCAGCTGATTTCATGGCGGTTGGTTTTATTGATAGTGTTAAGGAGAATGATAATTATATTGTTTTGGCTAATCAACAGGTCGGAGCTAGTGCCATCAAGGAGTATGGCTTTAAAAGATATTACGGACCCTGGCTTTATTATTCGGTTCAAACTGGAGGGTTGTTGTATGATTATTATTTGAAGATGATTGAAGCGCCTGATAGGGAGTTGATGTTAGATTTAATGTCGGAAATTGGAGCTGAGGGTGTTTATTTTGTAGTTAATGATTATTGGTGGGCTTTTGATAGAATAATAGAAGAAGCTAGAGTCGAAGCTAATATGGTTTATAGTGTAGCTGATGGTAGAATCATGGTTTTTTATTTTAAACCCTAGTCTTTTTAAGTATTAATATTTTTATTTATAAAACATCAATTTTGGGTGTTTTTTTGATTTTCAAGTATATTTTAGTGTTTTTTTATGCAAATCATTGACATTTTATTTTAAATGTGATATAATATGTGGTTATTTGGTTCTTTGACAAAAAGGTTTAAAAAATTAAATTGTCTATTAAATTCATCTGACATCATTAGATGTTTTTAGGTGGGGTTTATAGACAATTTAATAACTAACCTAATAAACCATCACCATCATGAAAAAAGCTATTGCTATTTGTTTTTTTATTTTTGGAGCAATTTTTTTTGCTCAAGCTCAGGTTGATTCTTCGGTGGCTCAGACAGCCTCCGGGTTTCAATTGAAAAATATTGATTTCTCTTCGGGGCGCAGTGCTCTGGGATCCGGAATTTATATTATTTTTAATTCCAGTTCGCAGAAGTATGGGGCGTCGCAGATAACCTTCGCCCAGGACAAGATCCTGATTAATCATTTTTTCTCCATCGGAGGAAAGAAGAAGATTCATCTCGGACCTAGCGCCGGTTATTTCAAAAATGTCCCTTACGCTGGGGCAATTATGACAACAAGTCCTTTTAAGGGTTTTTCAACTCTTCATTGGGCTGGCTGTTCATTCGGTCAACCTGAAGGTAGTTGGGACGTCGAGCCTTCATTTCTTTTTTTGGTAAATGTTGTAAATTATGATATCTGGAGATTCCGAGTGTCGCATACGGTGATCAGTTTTCAAAAGGATGCGCCTAAGCACGTTTCGTGCCTGAGGTACACCCAAAAAGTCAGCAGCGATTTTTCGGCTTACACCGATATCGCTTATGACATCACAAACAAAACCCAGCTTCTGAGGTTGGGAGTTAATTGGAAAATAAATTAATTAAAACAAAAAAATTAGATCATGAAAAAGTTTTTTATTATTGTTTTTGTTTCTTTGTTGTTTGTTCAGATTTCTCAGGCTCAGATTTCAGGCTTGACCTCTAAGGACAGTAGCATCACTGCCAGCGTTTATGCCGGCGTATTGAACACCACCGCATTTTCGGTGGATGAATCCGCTCAGGAGTTTTTCTATAGCTTCCGCGTCGGAAGCATTCTCGCCTGGCAAGCATTGCCGTTCATGAGGGTGAAATCCTTTGCGACGTTCGATTATTCGGATGGCAACGGATTACCGATGAATTCAGTTTCGATCAAGTTCCATTCCTATAAAGAAAGAATGGGTTTGGAAATCGGTCGTATGGCTACTTTATCCACGGAATTGAGACCATTACCTCCGACTGGTGACGGTCATTTTGAGACCTGGACTCATTCCAGGATTCCCGGAGGAGCCCTGGGTGCTAAGGCTACCTACCGCCTCAAAAATGGCATCTGTTTGGGCCTTGGTGTTGCCGAAAGGGGAGATAAGGCCGAGTATCACGCCAAATTATATTTTAAAAAAGCGGAATTCGTTTCATACTACTCTGTCTTTAATGAAAGGATTGGCGCGGCCACCGTTTTCTCCGTTGGGAGATTATATAATGTCATCTCTTTCGAGAGAATTGGTGAATCTAACGTAATCGCCAATTTTTCCAATGTTGACATTGGAAATGACATGAGTATCTACCTCGACGCCGGATATGAATCCGTGTCTGCCGAATTTCCAAGGATGGAGTTCGGCTTCATTAAAGGATTCAAATTCCAAAAATTCGGTAGTGGACTTATTGCTCTTGGCTACAAGCATGAGAGCAAGGCTATCAACGCCTACCTGTTCGTTCACTTATAAGTCGCTGATAAGGCGACTCAACCGGTTCAACTAAGAGCCGGTTTTTTATTTAGAGATTTTAGATTAATATATTGAAAAAAATAATTAATTTGGTTATTATTATATTGAGAGTTTTAAAAATTTAATTATAATATTAACATTATGGAAGAGGCTAAATATTATTCACAAAAAAGACCCTTTGAATCAGAAGGATTAGAAAAAATAAAAAAATTAGAAAGGATTATCAGAGAAAAATTAGAAAGAGTTATGGCTCCTTGTGTGGCGGGGCGTTTTGGTGATGAGCATTTTTCTTTTGATGCTGCTAGTTATTATACTTTAGTAAAAAATGATAATGGGAAAGAGATGTTAGTTAAATTGGGTTGGGGAGAAATGAGTAGTAAAACATTTTTAGCACCTAAAGAAGAATTAACTTATCCGGAAACAAACGGAATTATTAGGGAAATACCAATTCCTATTTATTGTTTAAGTCAAAGTGATAGTTATTTTGCTAATAGTCCGGACTTAAAAGAAATGGAACAAGATCCCTCTTCTTATTTAAAAGAAAAAGCAATTTTTGTATATGATAAGGATGGTGCTGGATTTGTTGGTAATGAGTCTATTGATAAAGATATTACATATAAAAAACAATTAAAGTTAGATTCTTTACCAATTTTAAATATTGATGAAGCTATCTCCAGGATGGAGAATTTTAATTATGATTTGTAAAATTGTAAATATGAGGAAAATTGAACAACATAAAAAAAATTGGGAGACTCTCGGCGAGGTTGATCCTTTATGGGCGGTTTTATCTGACAATTCTAAGCGTTTTAATAATTGGGACCTAGATGATTTTATAAAAACCGGCGAGCTAGAGGTGGGGAATGTTTTAAATCAATTAAAAATCTTGGTTCCCGAATTAAATAGGGAAGAGATGCTAGACTTTGGTTGCGGTGTTGGACGCTTGGCTCGTTATTTTTTAAAATATTTTCAAAAATATAATGGTACTGACATTTCAGAAAACATGATAAAAAAAGCCAGAGAAATAAATAGCGCTTATAATACTGAATTTTTTGTTAACTATGCCGATCTAAAAATATTTCCTGATAATAAATTTGATTTTATTTATTCGGGCATTGTTTTACAGCATTTGCCAAATAAAGAATTTATAAAAAAATATATTTTGGAATTTAAAAGAATTTTAAAAGCTCAGGGAGTTTTGGTTTTTCAAGTTCCTAGTAAAATCCCTTGGACTTATCGCTTTCAGCCCGTTAGACGTTTATACAATTTTTTAAAATTTCTCGGTTTTTCAGAAAAGTTTTTATATCAAAAAATAGGGCTTTACCCTATTAAAATGAGTTTTATTCCTGAAAGTGATATGAGGAAATTTTTGAGAGACAGTGGTTTTGAGGTTTTGGCAATAAAAGAAGACACCTATTGTGGGCCTCGTGTTCAAAGCCGAACCTATTATTGTAGAAAGTAATTTTTTTTATTTTAAGCTAATTTTCCTACTCAGCTCCGTAATATCTTTATCCATCTTTACCATTCTTAACCTCATCCTAAAGATCAAATAAAACAGAATTAAAACCGCTACATAGAAGACTAAATTTATACCCGAAGAAGAAAAACCCAAACTCATTACTAATTTATCGATTGGCTTAATAAAAGCTATTACCACAATTCCAATTATCCAAAAAATTAACCAGAAAATAAATTCATTGATAGTAATGGATTTTTTTTTCCACTCTCTCCCCAATTTAAAAACAAAGAAAATTAAAATTAAAATTGCAATTACTTGTTGTATCATATTTTTATAATTATTGCGTAAAGCGACTTTGTCGTCACGCGATAAAACATTTTATAATTTATAATTAACATTTTAAAACTATCCACTAATTTTTCTAAAAAACAAATCTTTGATTATTTTAAATCCACCAGAAAATTTTTGTCCGAATTTTTTGTAGACGACAGTAATAGGGACCTCTGCAATACGAAATTTATATTTATGAGCTTTGGCTAGAATTTCAGTACAATGAGCCATACGATTATTTTCAATTTTAATTTTTTGAGTTACCTCTTTAGTCATGGCCCTGAAACCACTTTGGGGATCACTGGTTTTAATACCAAAAAATATTAAATTAAATAATTTAGCCAAGGGCATAATAATATTTTTTTTAAAAGATGGAATTTCTGATTTAATATCTAAAAAACGTGAGCCAAAAACAATATCAGCCTTACCTTGTTTTATTGGGTTTATTACTTTTTCTATTTCTTCAGCTAAAAATTGGCCGTCAGCATCAAAGTGAATAATTATATCTGCTTCATTTTTAAGAGCGTATTCGTTTCCGGTCTGTAGTGATGCTCCTTGTCCTAGGTTTATAGGATGACGCAATATTTTTAATTTATTCTTCAATTCCGAGCTAATATTTTCCGAATTTAATATCCGGCAGGATTGTTCGTAGGTTTGGTCTCTGGAGCAATCGTCGACAATTACCAAAAAATCAACCCGAGGCAGAACTTGGGAAATAGTAGTAAAAATGTTTTTTTCTTCATTATAGGCGGGAATAACACAAAATGTTTTCATATCGACTTGATTAATTTTCATTAGAATAGTAGCATATTTTATATTATATTGAAATATGCTAAAATGAAAGGGAATTAAATATCTTTGATATTATAAAGAGAATTTACTAAATTTTATGGATTTTTTTATTAAAATTTATGATCGTTTGTCTGTTTTTTTAAGAAAGTACAAAATACTCTTAAATAATTTATTTAGGTTTTCTTTTATTAAGATTTATTTTATCTCAATTATTTTGATAAATTTATTTTTATGGTTAGCGACTTATTATATGTATAGTAATATAAGTCAGGATATTGCTATTTTACATTATAATGTTGATTTTGGAATTGATTTTATTGGTGATAAAAAATTATTTTTTATTATTCCTTTATTTGGTTTGATTTTTATTTTAATTGATAAAATAATTCTATTATTTTTATTAAAGAGAAATAATTTTAAATTTTTAGCTTATTTTATATTATCCTTTTTATTATTATTACATATTTTTCTAGTTTTAGCCCAATATTCTGTTTATTCAATTAATTTTTAAATATTTTTAGTATGGAATTGCAAATTATTAAAATCTTATTTTTAGCCACTTTAGCCTTTGTTTTTACTATTTTATGGACCCCGATTTTAACCAATTTTTTATACAAACACAAATTGGGTAAAAAAATTAGAAATTCCGGCGATACTCCTATTTTTAGTGAGCTCCATGCCCATAAGGCTGGGACGCCAACTATGGGTGGAGTATTGATCTGGGGGACAGTGTTGGTTTTTATATTAGTCTTTTATTTTTTGTATTATTTTTTTCCAAATGATTTTACTTCTACTTTAAATTTTCTATCGCAAAAAGAAACTTTATTACCCTTGGGAGCGCTTATTGCTTCAGCTCTGATTGGTTTAGTGGATGATTGGTTGGATATTAGGGGTAAAGGAGTTTTTGGTGGGGGTGGTTTAAAGATGCGTCATCGTTTACTTATTTATACTCTTATTGCTATTATTGGAGCCTTATGGTTTTATTTTAAATTAGATTGGACTACTATTCATATTCCATTTTTGGGATATTTTCAAATTTCTTGGTGGTATATTCCAGTATTTATTTTTGTGATTGTGTCGACTTCATTTTCGGTTAATGAAACTGATGGTTTAGATGGTTTGGCTGGTGGGACATTACTTATTTCCTTCGCTTCTTACGCTATTATTTCCTTTGTTATTGGTCGTTATGACTTAGCTTCTTTTTGCGCTGTTATTATTGGGGCTTTATTAGTTTTTTTATGGTTTAATATTCCTCCCGCTCGTTTTTATATGGGAGATACTGGTTCAATGAGTTTGGGTGTTACCTTGGGTATTATCGCACTTTTAACTAATAATGTCTTGATTTTACCTTTTATTGGTTTTATTTTTGTGGTTGAATCTTTGTCGGTTATTATACAAATTTTATCAAGAAAGCTAAGAAAGAAAAAAGTATTTTTATCAGCCCCAATACATCATCATTTTCAGGCTCGATCTTGGTCGGAGAGTAAAATTGTGATGCGTTTTTGGTTGATAGCCGGGGTTATGGCCACCGTTGGGTTAATTATTTTCTTAGCTGATAAAACTTTTAAATAATTTTTTATACATGTTTAAAAGAGAGCAATCAAAAAATAATAGTAATCGTCTTAATAATAATTTTAAGAATAAAGACGAGAAAATGACTATTATTAAAAATCCCTTAGATAAATATTTGTTAGGTGCTATTTTATTTCTTGTCGTTTTTGGTTTAGTGCTTCTATTTAGCGCTTCCTTGGTTACGGCTCACTCTAATACCGGTAATGCTTATCATTATATTAAGGGTCAATTAATTCCTCTTTTCTTAGGTTTAATTTTTTTATTTTTATTATCAAAAATAGATTATCATTTTTTTAGAAAATATTCTTTTATTTTTTTAATTTTAGCTTTTATTTCTTTGATTTTAGTTTTTATTCCTGGTCTTAGTGCTAAACACGGAACTTCTCGTAGTTGGATTGTAATTTTTGGGCAATCTCTTCAGCCAGCGGAATTTATGAAATTATTTTTGATTTTTTATTTATCGGCTTGGGTAGAGAGTCGAAAGGATGATTTAAAAGTGTTTGTAACTGGTTTTTTGCCTTTTTTGCTTGTTATGTTTCTTATTGCCTTTTTACTTCTTAAGCAACCAGACTTAGGAACCTTTATATTGGTTTTTATAATTGCTCTATCAATATATTTTGTAGCGGAAGGTAATATGAAACAAATTGTAATATTATCTTTGATTTTGTTAACAGGTGTTATTTACGTCTTTGCTCAAGCTGAAAAACAAGAGTCTTCGGGTATAGTTAAAGAGTATCAATTAAATAGGGTTAGATGTTTACAAGATCCAGATTTTGACAGAGATGCTTGTTATCAGGTTAATCAATCTCTTATTGCTGTTGGTTCTGGGGGCCTTTTTGGTCTCGGACTAGGTAATAGTCGACAGAAATTTAATTATTTGCCAGAAGTTTGGGCTGATTCTATTTTTCCGGTAATTGCCGAAGAACTTGGTTTTGTGGGGGCTATTTTACTTATTTTGATTTATTTGTTTATATTTATCAAAGGAATGACGATAGCTAGAAGAGCACCAGATATGTATGGTCGTTCTTTGGCAGTGGGAATATCGGTTTGGATATTTTTTCAGGCTTTTTTGAATATTGCGGGGATGATAAATCTTGTTCCAATGACTGGAGTACCCTTACCTTTTGTTAGTGCTGGGGGGAGCTCTCTGTTGATTCTCTTAGCTTCTTGTGGGGTTCTTTTGAATATTTCTCGTCAAGGAGTTTATTATAATAATAAAAAGGTGAAAAGAATTAATTAATTTTTTATGAATAATTTGAATAAAAAAATTATTTTGAGTGGAGGAGGAACTGGTGGCTCGGTTACTCCGCTATTACAGATTTACAAAGAGTTTAAATATGAGTTTAATTTTTTATTTATTGGAACTTATCGAGGTATTGAAAGAGATTTGGTTAAAAAAGAGGCTATTGAGTATCGGGCTATTTCAAGTGGCAAGCTTCGTCGCTATTTTTCTTTATTAAATTTTATTGATATTTTTAAAATATTTATTGCTTTCTGGCAGTCCTTAATTTTATTAAAAAAAGAAAAGCCTGATTTGATAATTAGTGCTGGCGGATTTGTGGCCGTTCCTCTTTCTATTGCTTCCTGGTTTTGGCGTATTCCAATTATAGTTCATCAGCAGGATGTTGTTCCTGGTTTGGCTAATAGGATTATGGCTAGATTTGCTAAAGTTGTAACAGTTACTTTTGAGAGTTCTTTGTGTGATTATGGGAATAAGGCTAGATGGATTGGTAATTTGGGTCCAGATTTAAAAAATTTTTCAGCTGATCGGGACGATATTTTAAAAAAATATAATATTAAAAAATCTCATTTGCCTTTAATGTTAGTGGTTGGTGGTGGAACGGGATCATCTTTTATTAATCAATTAATTTCCCAATCTATCGAAGACCTCCTTATTTTTACTAGAGTTTTTCATGTTAGTGGAAAAATAGATAGAAGTGATGATAAAAAAATAATAAATAATAATTATCAAAAAATTGATTTTATTTATCACCAAGATTTATTAAACCTGATGTTGGAGTCCGATTTAGTAGTATCTCGTTGTGGTCTAGGAGCTTTAACAGAATTATCTTTCTTTAAAAAACCAGCCATTTTAATTCCGATGCCCAATTCTCATCAAGAAGAAAATGCTAAAGAGTTTGCCAAGTTAAAATCAGCTAAAATTTTAGAAGAAAATACTTTACGACCTGATATTTTTATTAATGAAGTGAAAAACATTTTAAATAATCCAGATCTAAAAAAGAGATTAAGTGAAAATATTTCTTTGGTTATTAAAAACGGTAATAAGGAGATGATGAATATAATTAAAGAAATTTTAAATTAAGATTTTATGAAATTAAAAGATTACCAAAATATTTATATGGTTGGAATAAAGGGGGTGGGGATGGCGATGTTAGCCCAATTTTTAAAGAGTAAAGGATTTACTATTAGTGGTTCTGATATTAAAGATGTTTTTCCAACTGATAAAACTTTAATTAATTCTCAAATTAAATTTAAAAATGGTTTTTCTTTAAAAGATTTTCCTAAAAAAATTGATTTAATAATTTATTCTTCCGCCTATAATGATAAGGAGAATATCGAGTTAAAATATTTTAGTAATAAAAATATTCCCACAATTTCTTATGCTCAAGCTTTGGGTTATTTATTTGATGATTATTTTGGTATTTCAGTTTGCGGTAGTCATGGTAAGACTACGGTGACTTCCTGGTTGGGTTATGTTTTACAAAAAAGTGGTCTTTCTCCTAATGTTTTAACCGGTTCTTATGTTCGACAATTTAAAGGAAGTGCTTTGTTTGGTAAATCGAAATATTTTATTGCCGAATCCGATGAGTATCAGAATAAATTTCAATATTTTAATCCTCAAGCTATTGTTTTAAATAATATTGATTTTGATCATCCTGATTATTTTAAAGATGAGAAAGCCTATTTTCAAGTTTTTGCGGAGTTTATAAAAAAAATTCCAGCAAGTGGTTTTGTGGTTGTAAATTTAGAAAATGCTTTAGCGGTTAGGGCTTCTAAAAATTCTTCTGCTAAGATAATTGGATATTATATTGATGATTTTGGTAATAAAAATAATTTCAGGGATATTGCTTCTAAAGTATATTTAGCTAGAAATCTGAAATTTAAATCTGGATACCAGATTTTTGAAGTTTTTGAGAATAATAGAAGTTTGGGGGAATTTAAAATAAAGTTATTTGGGCGACATAATGTTTCCAATGCCTTAGCCGTTATTTCTACGTCTTTAAAACTGGGAGTCAAGTTGGAGGATCTTAAAAAAGCCTTATACTCATTTTTGGGCTCAGCTCGTCGTTTTGAAGTTTTAGGTAAATATCGGGGTAATATTATTATTGATGATTATGCTCATCATCCGGTTGAGGTTAAGGCTTGTTTACAGGCTGTTAAGCAGAAGTATAAAAATAAAAAGATTATTACTGTTTTTCATCCTCATACCATTACTCGTACCAAGGCCTTAATAAATGATTTTGCCGAAAGCTTTACTCAGTCAGATCGGGTTTATTTATTGGAAATTTATACTTCGGCCCGGGAAAAGGCCGGGGGGCTTTCTAGCCTTGATTTAATGGCTAAAATAGGGCAATATAATATGAAAAACAAAATTGATCAGGATCTTAAATATTTTAAAGACATGAAAGCAGTTGAAAGAGAATTAAGAAAGATTAAAGGAAGTAATAATATTATTTTACTTCTAGGGGCTGGTGATGTTTTTCGAGTGGGGGAGGGTTTATTAAAAAAATAAAAAGATGGATATAAAAATTTTAGAAAATATAAAATTATCTGATTATACTACTTTTAAAATTGGCGGTTTAGCTAAATATTTTGTAGTAGTTAAAAGTGAAGAAGAATTATTTGCGACCATTAATTGGGCCAATAAAAAAGATGAAAAAATTTTTGTTCTGGGAGGTGGTTCTAATTTACTGTTTTCTGATGATGGTTATGATGGATTGGTGATAAAAAATGAAATTAAGGGTTTAGAGATAGTATCAGAAAATGAGAGTGAGGTAATTGTTCGAGTCTATAGTGGAGAAATTTGGTCAAAATTGGTTTATTTTACTATTGAAAATGGTTTATATGGTTTAGAAAACACTTTTTATATCCCTGGGACGGTTGGAGCCTCTCCGATACAAAATATCGGAGCTTATGGTACGGAAATCAAAGACGTTTTTTATAATCTAAAAGCAGTTGATATAAAAACAGGGGAGGGGAGATTTTTTAATTTAGAGGATTGTAATTTTTCCTATCGTGATAGTGTTTTTAAAAAAGAATTAAAAGGAAAATACTTTATTCTTTGGGTGGAATTTAAACTTAGTCGTAGTGGGAAATTAAATTTAAATTATCCCGATGTTCAGCGAGTCTTGGAGGAGAGAGGAATTAAGGAGCCAAGTTTAAGGGAGTTAACGGAAATTATTAGAGAAATTCGTGATAGTAAATTGCCTAATCCGGCAGTTTTAGCTAATGCTGGATCATTTTTTAAAAATCCCATAATTAATCCCGAACATTTTAAGGTCTTAAAAGAGAAGTTTCCGGATATAAAAAGTTTTGTGGATGAGCAGGGATTTAAAATTCCAGCTGGTTGGTTAATAGAGCAATGTGGTTTTAAAGGAAAGACTTTTGGACCGGTGGGAATTTATGAAAAACAGGCCTTGATAATCGTAAATCACGGTGGAGCGAAGCAGAAGGATGTTTTGGGTTTGGTAGAAAATATAAAACAAGAGGTGAAAAACAGGTTTGATATTGATTTGGAAGAGGAGGTTAATGTGCTATAATATTAAATATAATAAAAAATTATAATAATATGAATCTAAAAGCTAGGTTTCCATTTTTTAGAAATAATTCTTTAGTGTATTTGGATAGCGCTGCTACAACGCAGACTCCAGCTGTAGTTATTAATGTTGCTCATTCTGGTTTAGAGAATAAGGGTAATCCACACAGAAGTTCTCACTCTATTGCCACTAAAAACGAAGAAAAAATTGATTTGGCTAGAGAGAATATTGCTCGTTTCATAAATTGTCAAAAAGAAGAAATTGTTTTTACCGGAAATACCACTGATTCAATTAATTTGGCTGTGGACACCATTTTAGACGAGATAAAAAAGGGCGATGAAATAATTATCTCTATTGCTGAGCATCACTCTAATATGCTTCCTTTTAAGAAAATGATAGAAAGAGGAGCAATTTTTCGAGTTGTTGGTTTAAAGGATGGGCTAATCGATGTAAATGATTTAAAGGAAAAATTATCATCTAAGACAAAAATAGTGTCTCTACAACATTCATCCAATGTTCTAGGAGGGATTAATCCAATTGAAAAAATAGGAGCTCTAATAAAGAAGTTTAATAAAGATATTATCTATATAATTGATTCAGCTAATTCCATTTCCCATATTCCGGTAGATACTAAAAAGGCTAAATGTGATTTCTGTGCTTTTTCTTCTCATAAAATGTATGGCCCTGATGGAGTTGGAGTATTATTTGCCTCAAAAAATGTTTGGCCACTTATGAAAATGGTTCGTATTGGTGGGGGAGTAGTAAGTGATGCCTCTATTGTTAAAGGGAAAAAGAAGGATGATTTGGTGCTAGATCTATTACCGGGATTAGCCGGATTAGAGGGAGGCACTCCTAATGTTTCTAATATTATTGCTTTATCAGAAGCAGTTAATTTTATTCGTTCAGTGTCTTATCTAGAAATACGAAAACATGAATTGGAATTATTAAAATCTCTTATTGATAAATTGAGTGAAATAGAGGGTCTAAGTATTTATGGACCAAAGAGGATAGAAGATAAAATAGGTTTGGTTTCTTTTTCTATTAAAGATGAGTCCGTTAAGGATATTGGTGATCATTTTAATAAGAGAAAGATTTGTATCCGATATGGATCTCATTGCGCCTTTCCACTGAGTGATGAATTGGGCTCAGAGACAATTAGGGTTAGTCTAGGGTGTTATAATGATGAGGATGATATAGAGAGGTTTGTTCAGGAATTGAAGTTTTATCTTGACAAAAAGAAAGGGCTTATCAAGAATGAGAATTTAGAGAGGTTTAGGAATTTTGTTTATTATAAAAGAAATATTTTAGTTAATTCAAAAAAACAAATTTTAAGCAAAATTATAGATAGTATTCATGATAAAAAAAATACAGAAGTTATTATTATGGCCGGTCATTTTATGGCCGTACCTGATTTAGATGGAAACACTTTTTATCCCAGTATAAAAGATTTGATGCCTGAAAATTTACATAAATATTTAGATGAGCTGGGCATGACAACCTTTCCTATTTATAGCTGGAAACTGGGTGTTGAAATTTGTTCATTTCTTAAGAGCGAAGGAGTTTCTGCCAAATTGACAACAATTGCAAATGATACTACAGGAATAAATGAGTTAAGGCTATTAAAAAGAAATAATAATAAAAGCGCGGAAGAGTATAGGGTTGAGTTATTGGATAGATACTCTAAAAATAAAATACCGGATATATATCAAGAAATATTAGACAAAGGAGGATTAATTAAGGACGATATTTTGAATTTTGATAGGAATAAATATATATGCGAAACTGCTCTTCGGGCTAGATTTAAAAACTTTATTAGTAAAAATAAGGAGTATTTTAATGGAATGATTAATTATTCTTTTAATAAAGAGACTTGGGATTTGTCTATAAAGATTCTTGATAATCAAGAAATAAAAACATGCACTTTTAACACATTTAACTCTAAAACAGGTGGAAAATTTTGTATAGTTGAGGTTTGTCAATTTATAGCAGAATTATTTGGCAAGACTGATATTATTGACTTTAATTATGTTTCAGAAAAGGTTTTAAAACCCAAGATTAAATCAAAAAACAAGATTCTTATCATGCTAACCCCCGCTATGTGTGATGATGCGGTTACGAGAGGAGCTGAGTTGTATGTCAAAACAATGCTTCAAGAAAAAAATCTGGGTAGTTTTAAATTTTTTAATATTCCCCTGGGACCAGATTCAGCCAGGTATTTAGCAACGGGGGCTGAAATTAAATATATTAGTGATAAAGACTTGCTTCAAGAAATTGAAGTTGAGAAAGAACCTGATTTTCCTGAATTATGGAAGATGTGTGAATATAATCTTCTTTATGATGTTGATGAGTACGTAGGCGAAATTGAAGATTTATTCAAAGATTGTGGTTTAAATAAAAAATCAAGATTTTTAGACACTTCGGTTGGCCCAGGTTTTTTTGTTAAAGAAATGCTCATAAAGGGGTATAATTTTAAAATTGCGGATAAAAGTGTTTTTATGACTAAGCCGTTTAAAAAAGATTTAGAAAAGATAGGGCTTAAGCATGAGATTATAATTTCTCCTTGGTTAGATTTGGAGAAATATTTTAAGAAAAATTCATTTGATTTTTTATTTAATCGTGGGAATACAATTATATATGCAAATGGTGGCTGGAATGAGGAGATTAAAATAGACAAAAAGAAAAGTTTAGAAAAAATTAAGGCAACATTACAAATATACTATAACCTTCTAAAAAAAGGTGGCTATCTATATGTAGATAAATATAAAGATGATGAAATTCCTTCCAAAAAAATAGTTGCGAGCTTGAAAATTAATAAAACTAAAGAACAAAAAGATATAATTTTTTATACTGAAAGACGTCCGGAAAATAACGTTAGGTATGCAGGTATGTTATTACGTGATAAGTTTGATAATGAGTCCGGTTTGCCCAATATGGCCTACGATTTAACCGAAGACGAAATGGAGACCCTCCTAAAAGAGGTTGGTTTTAAGGTAAATAAATTAAATTTAAAATCTGAACGGCATTTTGTTGTCTGGTTAGCTCAAAAATAGGAGTAATAATCTAAATTTGACCTTTTTATTCCAATAATGTATAATGGAACTATGAAATATTAATAGTTCCATTTGATATTATTATATGGATAATTTAATAACAAAATTATATAAATCTCCCAAAACGATTTTAAGCACCAAAGATCTAGCTTTAATTTGGCAAAATAGCAATAAAGAGAGCTTATACAACAAAATAGCTTATTATGTTAAGAAGGGAGTATTGATAAGATTGACTCGTGGTGTCTTTGCTAAAAACAAAGATTATAGCCCAAAAGAATTAGCTACTAGCATTTATGTTCCTTCCTATATTAGCTTTGAAACCGTTTTGCGAGAACAAGGGGTAATTTTTCAGCACTACGATAGTATTTTTATTGCCTCTAAATGGCCTAAAAAAATAAAAATAGGGAAGAATATTTTTAATTTTAGAAGATTGAAAAATATAATTTTATTTAATCCCAGTGGTATTATCAATGAAAATAATTATAGCATCGCCACGGTTGAGAGAGCTTTTTTGGATATGATTTATTTATTTCCAGATTATTATTTTGATAATCTTAGTAGTATCAATTGGGATAAGTGCGAGGATTTATTAAAGGTTTATAATAATAAAGAATTGGAAAGGAGGTTAATTAATTATAAGAAAGATTATGCTCAATAAAGAAAAACATCAATTATTGATGGGTCAGATTTTGAGAGATATTTATACTGATGTAAATATTAGTTCTATTTTGGGTTTTAAGGGCGGAACCTGCGTTTATTTTTTCTATAATTTAACAAGATTTTCAGTGGACTTAGATTTTGATTTATTAGTCTTTGATGAAGAGAAAAAAGAATTGATATTTAAAAAAATTGTGGAAATTTTATCCAACTACGGAGAGGTTAAAAATTATTATATTAAAAGATTTACGATTTTTGCTTTACTTTCCTATGGTCCAGACGATCACAATATTAAAATAGAAATAAATACCAGAAAGATAGTTGATAATATTAATAATTATTACGAATTAAATGATTATTTGGGTATTAGTGTTTTGACTGCTAAAAAAGAATATTTATTTGCCAGTAAACTTGTTGCTCTTACTTCTAGAAAAAAGCTAGCCATGAGAGATGTTTATGATA
This sequence comes from Patescibacteria group bacterium, assembly GCA_028696995.1. Classification (GTDB taxonomy): domain Bacteria; phylum Patescibacteriota; class Patescibacteriia; order Patescibacteriales; family UBA12465. The sequence continues at coordinate 1,510 of JAQVFY010000004.1, read as the reverse complement.
TTTATTATTTTGCTAAAAATAATTGGGACATCGATGTTGATATTATTAAAAAATGGACGGACAAAAAAGTGGTAGATTATTTAAGAGATTGTGTTGATTTTATAGAAAAAATAGGAGATAATAAAATCTTACAGGGGTTGGGTGAATTGGTTGACAGCGAAAAAGAAAAGGCTTGGATTAAAAGTAATTTAAAAAAAGATTGTATTTTTGTGTTGAAAAATTATATTACTGTTTATTCTAAATAAAAAATTTAATTATATAAACAAATGACCACTAAAAAAATACGTCAAAAATACCTAGAATTTTTCGCTGAAAAGAAACATCAAGTAATTTCTAGCTCTTCTTTGATTCCTGAAAATGACCCTAGCTTACTTTTTGTTAATTCCGGGATGTCTCCATTGGTTCCATATTTATTAGGTGAAAATCATCCGGCTGGTGTTAGATTAACTAATAGCCAGAAATGTTTTCGTAGTGAAGATATTGATGATGTTGGAGATGGGCGACACAATACCTTCTTTGAAATGTTAGGTAATTGGAGTTTGGGGGATTATTTTAAAGAAGAACAACTTAATTGGTGGTTTGAGTTTATTATTGAAAAATTGAATTTAGATATTAATAAAATTTATCAAACTGTTTATGTTGGTGATGGTCAAAAGATTTCCAAAGACAATAAATCTGTTCAAATTCTGAAGAATATTTATAAAAAATATGGCATAGAGGCACAAGAAGGTCCGGAAAATACCTTAGAGGGTGATGCTGGGCCAGAAGTAGAACTAGATTTTACCAAACAAAAAATTTTTGCTTATCGTGATAAAAACTGGTGGCAAAGGGGCGATGCTGTTGGAGAGTTGGGTGGGCCAGATAGCGAAACTTTTTATGATACTGGGAAGAAGCATGATCCTAAATTTGGGCCTCATTGTCATTTAAATTGCGAATGCGGCCGTTTTATCGAAATTGGCAATTCCGTTTTTATGCAATATCAAAAAACATCTAATGGCTGGGAGGAATTAAAGAATAAAAATGTTGATTTTGGTGGCGGATTAGAAAGATTGGTTATGGCTGTTAATAATCTAGATAATATCTTTGAAATTGATTCTTTAAATAATGTTATTAAAAAAATTGAAGAATTATCTGGTAAGAAATATGAAAATAATAAGAAATACTTTGAAATAATTTCTGATCATATTAAGTCATCTACTTTTTTATTGGGTGACGATAAGAAACTTAGCCCTTCTAATACCGATCAAGGCTATATTATTCGTCGTTTAATTCGTCGGGCTTTACGTTCAGCTCGTCAATTGGGTATTACTCAAGGGGGTTTTATCACTGAAACTTCTAAGATAATTATTGATTTCTATAAGGAGGATTATAAGGAGTTGGAAAGAAATAAAGATTTTATTTTAAAATCAATTAGCGAAGAAGAGGAAAAGTTTAGTAAAACTATAGAAAAAGGGGAGCGAGTTTTAAATTTAATTTCTGAAAAAGGGGAGGTGATAGATGGTGAAACAGC
>JAQVFY010000003.1:9786-62230 GCA_028696995.1 Patescibacteria group bacterium | reverse complement strand
CAATCCGAACTGAGATAAATTTTTAGGGATTTGCTCCACCTCGCGGTTTGGCGTCCCTTTGTATTTACCATTGTAGCACGTGTGTAGCCCAAGGTGTAAGAACCATGCTGATTTGACGTCATCCCCACCTTCCTCCCATTTAAAACGGGCAGTCTCTCATGACATATAAAACATAAGATAAGGGTTGCGTTCGTTTTCCGACTTAACGGTACATCTCACGACACGAACTGACGGCAACCATGCAGCATCTGTCTAGCACCCTCGAAGGCCTTCCTGTTTCCAGGACATGCAGCTAGATGTCAAACCTTGGTGAGGTTCTTCGTTTATCGTCGAATTAAACCACATGCTCCACCGCTTGTGCGGGTCCCCGTCTATTCCTTTGAGTTTTAAGCTTGCGCTCGTACTCCCCAGGCGGGATGCTTAACGGGTTACCTTAAATTAACAACACTGGAAGGGTCGATACTTCCAATATTTAGCATCCATCGTTTACGGCGTGGACTACTGGGGTATCTAATCCCATTCGCTCCCCACGCTTTCGTCCCTGAACGTCAGAACTGTCCCAGCAATTTGCCTTCGCATTGAGTGTTCCTGCTGATATTAACGGATTTAACCCCTACACCAGCAATTCCGATTGCCTCTTCCAGTCTCTAGTTTATCCATCTCTCCCGCAGCCCCCTGGTTGAGCCAGAGGATTTAACAGGAGATGCGACAAACCGTCTACGGACGCTTTACGCCCAATAAATCCGGATAATGCTTGGGGCCCTCGTATTACCGCTGCTGCTGGCACGAGGTTAGCAGCCCCTTATTCATTAGGTACGGTCATTGTTTCATCCCTAATAAAAGTACTTTACACCCCGAAAGGCGTCTTCATACACGCGGCGTCGCTCCTTCAGGCTTTCGCCCATTGAGGAATATTCTTGACTGCAGCCTCCCGTAGGAGTCTGGGCAGTGTCTCAGTCCCAGTGAGCCGGGTCATGCTCTCACACCCGGTACCCGTCGTAGTCTTGGTAGGCCATTACCCCACCAACAAACTGATAGGCCATAGACCCCTCCCGAAGCGCCGGAGCTTTAATTAAGGAACATAAGATCCTTAATACTATCGAGTATTACTCTGACTTTCGCCAGGTTATCCTCGTCTTCGGGGCAGGTTATCAATGTGTTACTCTCCCGTTTGCCATGGTCATTAACTCATTACCGCGCTTGAGCTACAAACTACAAACACCTTTTAATCAGTGTCTGAGGTTCACAGCTCTAAGCGAAGTAAAGAATTAATAACCATTCGACTTGCATGCCTTAGACACGCCGCCAGCATTCATCCTGAGCCAGGATCAAACTCTCAAAACAAAATATATTGAGAATCTTGATTTCTCAAGATAAAAAATTTTTTTGCATTATTTTTACTTGCTAAACCTATTAAAAATAGGAATACAAGTCCGAATCGATGCCTGTTAGCATCAAAATCTCACCAAAAAAATTGAAAAAGAACTAATGTAATAATTAAATTACATGATCTTGGCGACGGTCTACTCTTCCAAGGCTCAGGCCTAAGTACCATCGACGCTAAAGGGCTTAACTTCCGTGTTCGGGATGGGAACGGGTGTACCCCCTCCGCCTAGCCACCAAGATTATATAATCTAATTATTTAAAAATCAATACAATTACTTAAAGTAATTATATAATTTTATTAAAACCAAAAATGTGAGAAAATCAAATGATTTATTAGTACTCCTCAGCTCAATCCATTACTGGACTTACACTTAGAGCCTATCAACCTCATAGTCTATAAGGAATCTATGAAACCTAATCTTAGAGACAGCTTCGCGCTTATATGCTTTCAGCGCTTATCATAACCGAAAGTAGCTACCCAGTGGTGCCCTTGGTAGAACAGCTGGTACACTAGAGTTTCGTCCTTCCCGGTCCTCTCGTACTAAGGAAGGGCCTCTTCAAGTTTCCACGACCATAGTGGATAGGAGACCGACCTGTCTTACGCATATTTGTCACTTATTACTAAGTGTATTGGACTATACCTTCACCCTAAATTATTTAGGGGGTTGACGTGTTAGCTCTGAAAAAATCAGAACTCTCTCCTCTTATATTTACCTTTCGATAAAATGGGATCAGTCTCTAAGGGGTCAACTTATGTTTTTTTCTTTTTTTTGAATAGTTTAGATCTCTGAACTTATCAATAAGATCCATTAATTTTTTGAAATCATTCTTGTTATCTACTAACTCTTTTTTCTCTAATATTTTTAGCATTAAATCTGCTTGTCTTTTTTTAAGAATTAAGTATGGGCCAATCATCTCTAAAAAACTTTTAATATCAGCAACTCTTCCGATGGTATATTCTAATATTCCATCTTTTCTTTTTCTTAAATAGCCACAATTAATCAACGAGCAAACCTTTTTAAAGATTTCTTCGTCTTTTGCTGATTGAAATAATATTATATATGGAGAAACTTGAAAACCGTAGCGATAATCATCGTTGGGTTTTAGTCTCACATAAATACTACCATCTCCATCAATGAATCCAGCTAAATAAGCTTTTTGTGTTGAAGATATTTTTAACATAAGCGACTTCCCTTGATATTATCCTAACATATGACAGGTTATTATACAATAACTATGTTAGGACTCCATCAATATGAGTCAACTTTTTCCATACCGATTACTCGGTAAGGCCGCCGTAATTTTGTCTTTTAAGGGTTCAGATTGTTCAAAAGCCAATTTAATTCGCTTCTAAACGGTCTGAACCCAGCTCGCGTGCCGCTTTAATGGGCGAACAGCCCAACCCTTGGGAGCTTCTCCACCCCCAGGATGCGACGAGCCGACATCGTGTGTCAATCCATTATTACTAATGGCACGGACTATGTCTTCATCCTATAATAAAATACTATAGGAGTTTGGCGTCTTAGCGCTTCGCATTTGAAGCACTCTATTCTTTTTAAGAATAAGTCTCTACGGGGTCATAACTCAATTTATAACTCATAGAATCAATAATATAAGGAGAGATTAATTTATTAAAATGAGCAAGGCTCTCTTTTAATATTCTAATTCGATAATACTTTTTATCTTTATTTAATCTGGCTCTAATGCCAAGATTACGTAAGTTATACAACAATCTTTTTTGATCATTCATACTAAATTGTTGAGTATTCAAATATACATCTCCCTTATTTGTTTTACTGCCATCATCCATAAACCAAATTGCTAAAATTAATTCATTTAAGTCGATTTTAGGAATAACCTTCCTGCCATCAACATAAAACTTTTTAAACAACTCTGTTATTTCTGGATGCTGTTTAGTAAAAAATCTATAAGCGATTCTTCCTCCATTAGTAGATCTTTCTTCTGGGCCGGACTCACAAATATTTTCCAGTTCAGAATATTTCCATAGAACATATTCCTTGGCTTTAATAGAGTGATTTATCTCTAAAAAAGCATCTTTTCTTCCTGGTATAATTCGTAAATATCCGTCTCCTAAGATAGATCCAATAATGATTGAAATTTGTCTTTGAGTTAGACTTCCCACGGTATTGTTCATATTTTTGTAATTAAAGGCTAATAAAATAAATGAATTTCGCCGTTATAAGCCAAATTTTTCTTGTAGAGTATTACTACTCTAGGCACCCCGATATGTTAAGGTGCCGAACCACGCCGTCGCTGTGGACGCTTGGGCGTGACTAGCCTGTTATCCCCGGAGTAGCTTTTATCCGATGAGCTTCCACCATCCTACATTGAATGGTCGGATCACTAAGTTCCGCTTTCGCGACTGCTTGACTGGTAGGTCTTGCAGTAAAGCTGGTTTATGCCTTTACACTATCTCTCGGGTTTCCATTCCGAGATAACCAACCTTTGTAAACGCCTCCGTTACATTTTAGGAGGCATCCGCCCCAGACAAACTACCCACCAAACACTGTCCCGCGTAATACGCGGTGAGAATTAAAAGTATACAAGGGTGGTATCTCACTGGCGCCCGAAGGCTCCCACCTATACTGAACATGCATACCCCTAACTCAATATTAAGCTGTAGTAAAGCTTCACGGGGTCTTTTCGTCCTACTATGGTTAGCGAGCATCTTTACTCGCAGTGCAATTTCGCCGAGTTCTTCGTTGAGACAGTGCTCAAGTGGTTAAGCCATTCGTGCAGGTCGGAACTTACCCGACAAGGAATTTCGCTACCTTAGGACGATTCATAATGTTAGTTTATTCTTAATTTATCTAATAAACTTCAGTATTTATCTAATTGAATCATATAAAAATACTGACTTTATGTCTCCATAAAGATCGGACTATATCATCCACTTATTTTTCATCACGAAAAATACGTGGTTTGGCATGTAGTCTCTGGGGATTCTCTTCGAAGATTTCTGAAAAATCTTCTTTATTATATTTTCTCTTTCTGCCTCTACCAATATTTAGTTTTTCTCTTAGATCAATAACCTTCTTAAAGCCATCCTTATTAAGATGCTCTTTATTAAAAACTAAATTGGCAATTTGACAAAATATTGAGAAATTATATTTCTTATTATGTGAAAGAAATTTATATTTCTTAAAAAAAGGTATAACTTTTTCTTTTAAAGAATTAGGGTTATCTACTACATACATAAATAATCCATCTTTCTTTCTTTTTACTATTCTACCACAACCTAAATGTTTTTTAAATTGGGATAAAATATAACTTTCTCTTTGAGAAACATTAAAAGTTAATACTACTTGCCAGCCCATAGTATGGTCTGGTCTTTTTCTTAAAGAAACATTAAAACTTCCCTCTCCATCAGCAAAACCAGTTAAATAGCAAGCTATTTCTGGTTTTATTTTATTATTGTCCATAATATTATTTTTAAGAGTCTTTCCTGCTGATTGCCCCGTATCCCATAACCATAGGAATTATCTAAAAGATTTTTACTATTCTTTTATAAGAATGAGTACTTTTAGCTTAACGGGATATTCCAGCATATAGCCAAATTTTATAACTACAATCGTTCATAGTTATCGCCGGCGTTCATCCGCGCTTCAATTCAGAGCTTCTCCTAGTAAACTAGGATAACCCCTCCTCTTAACGTTCGGACACTGGCCAGGCTTCACCCTCTATACATCATCTTTCGATTTAGCAGAGAGCTGTGTTTTTGTTAAACAGTCCCTTGAGCTCTTTAGCTGCGGCCCTATTACTAGGGCAGACCTTATCTCGAAATTACGGTCGCTGTTTTGCCGAGTTCCTTAACGAAGATTCTCTCGTACACCTTAGGCTCCTCGCCTCATCTACCTGTGTCGGTTTTAGTACGGTTACTACGAACTTTAACCCTAGAAGTTTTTCTTGGTAATTCTTCCGCTCAATTGGATCCGCCGAAACTTCACCTTTAGACAACCTCTTGAAATTGTTGATCCGGATTTGCCTAGATCATTTCTTGAAGCAATCAGCGCTCATACCATGGAACGCTTGAACCTTAGAACCACGTCCCTCCATCAGAGATCGCAGTAGTGCTGGAATATTAACCAGCTCATCCATCGACTTTTCTTGCACTACACAAGATACGCCTTAGGACCGACTAACCCTGGGTCGATTTACGTTGCCCAGGAAACCTTAGATTTTCGGTGGGCAGGGTTTTCACCTGCCTTTATGCTACTCATGCCAACATTCTCACTTCCGTCAACTCCACCAAGCCTCACGACTTGACTTCAACACTGACAGAACGCTCCGCTACCACGTCATTATAAATAATGACATCCACATCTTCGGTAATATGCTTTAGCCCCGATACATTTTCGGCGCGAAACAACTTGATTAGTGAGCTATTACGCTATCTTTAAAGGATGGCTGCTTCTAAGCCAACCTCCTAATTGTCGTGGTCACAACACCACCTTTTACACTTAGCATATATTTTGGGACCTTAGATTGTGGTCTGGGCTGTTTCCCTTTTGACTAATGGACCTTAGCGCCCATAGTCTGACTCCTGAGTTATATTCATTGGTATTCGGAGTTTGGTTAAAGACGGTACCTTGCGGCCCGCCCTCATTCAGTGCTCTACCCCCAATGATAAACACTCAAGGCTAGTCCTAAAACTATTTCGCGGAGAACCAGCTATCGCCGAGTTCGATTGGAATTTCACCGCTAACCACAGCTCATCCCCTAGTGTTGCACGGCTAGTGGGTTCGGTCCTCCATGTGAATTTCTTCACACTTCAACCTGGCCATGGTTAGATCACCCGGCTTCGGGTCTTGTCCATGCGACAGATCAATTATCATATTGAAACAAGAAGCATCTTATTCCAATAAGATAACTGAAACGGGCTATTAACCCTCGCTTTCACTATGCATATTCTCCAAAGGAGCTTATGCCAGCCACATAGAACAAACTCGTTGGCTCATTCTTCAATAGGCACGCCGTCACCCCAATAAATTGAAGCTCCGACTCCTTGTAAGTATATGGTTTCAGGTACTATTTCACCTCCCTCACCGGGATGCTTTTCACCTTTCCCTCACGGTACTGGTTCACTATCGATCATAAAAAGTATTTAGCCTTGGGTTATAGTCAACCCAGATTCATGCGGGATTTCGCGAGGCCCGCATTACTTAAGAACAATTACGGTAAAGTAATATTTTTTTTATCTACGGGGCTATCACCCTTTCTAGCTGAGCTTTCCAGCTCATTCGATTAAAAATATTATTTATGACTTTACTCTATTTTATTCAAGAAATAGAAGTAATTATCTTACAACTCCCTATAAACATATGGGCTTGACCCCTTCCGCAACATTTCATTCACAAAAGTAAAATCAATCATTGCTCAGTTTATAAAGTTTAGGCTCTTCCCTTTTCGCTCGCCACTACTAAGGGAATAATTATTATTCTCTTTTCCTCCGGCTACTAAGATGTTTCAATTCACCGGGTGCTCCACCTAGCTAAGGCCAGGTCACTCTGTCTCCAACAGAGTAGGTTTCCCCATTCGGAAATCTACGGATCAAAGGTTGCTTGCCACCTCCCCGAAGCTTATCGCAGGCTGCTACGTCCTTCATCGTCTTTTTATGTCAAGGCATCCACCATATACTCTTAACGAGATTTTCTCACATTTTTGATTTTAAATTCAAAAATTATTTTTGGAAATTTTATTATTGAAATTGCTAAATAATAATAAAATTTTTCATTTAGTTTTTAAAGATCATTTAAATATTAATATCTAAACACTATCTTTAAAATAATATTTAAAATTTTAACATCTAAATTAAACCTTAAATTTATAATTTTGAGAAAACAAAAAACCGCCTTAAAGCGGCCCCTCAATAACCAGAAAACTGAAGCCGCTAAATTTTATTTAACAACAAAAAACAAATAAACATAATTGCCTTATTTTTATTTTCTTAAACCTTAATTTTTAAGTTTTCAAAACTAAGAATTATTATATATTATTTTTTAATTAATGTCAACACCCCTATAAATAAAAGCCAAAATCCCTTTTTTAGTATTATTTTTAAAGAAAATTTAAGTTTATTTTAAATTAAATAAATTATAATAAATATAATAAAAATATATTAATAAAATTATGTTAAAGATTAACTCCAGAAAAATAAAAATAATAATAACTCTTGCCCTGTTAAGTATAATTATTTATTTATCTTTCTTATATTTTTTTAGCAAACAAATAAAAGAATTAAAAATCTCTTTTATTGATTGTGGGCAGGCCGATGCTATCTTAATTCAAACTCCTCAAAATCATAATGTGATTATAGACTTCGGAGACGATAAAGGATTGGCAGAATTAAATAAAAAAGTTCCTTGGTGGAATAAGAAAATTAATTTAATGATAATAACCCATCCCCACGATGATCACATTTTAGGAATGATTTCTATATTAAAAAAATATCAAGTACAAAAAATTATGTACACTGGTGTCCTACATTATTCTCCGGTATATTTAGAACTTCTAGAAGAAATAAAGAAACAAAAAATTCCCCTACTCATCCCCCAAAAAAATCAAATTGTTAATTTAGGAAAAGATTGCAATCTAAAAATACTATACCCCATAGAAAGTTTTCAAGGAAAAGAAATAGCTAATATTAATAATTCATCTATTGTCAGTAAATTAGAATGTGCCAATAAAAAATTTTTATTTATGGGCGATGCCGAGATAGAAGTAGAAAATGAGCTCTTAGCTAATAATTCTGACCTCAAAAGTGACGTTTTAAAAGCTGGTCATCATGGATCTATAACTTCCAGTCAAACAAAATTTATAGAGAAGGTGAAACCAGAAATAGTTATTATTATGGTAGGAAAGAATAACAAATTTAATCACCCCAGCCTAAGAACATTAAAAAGATTTCAAAAATTAGAAATAAAAACGTTCCGTACAGATCTGGACGGAACGATTACTATAATAAGCGACGGACAAAATATATATTTAGAATAAAACTTGAAATTAATAAAAAAATTAACTAAAAAACAATTTATCATCCAAAAATTGCTTAGCTTCACTAATATCAACAATTCCTTGATCACACAAATTTTTAATACTCTTTTCAAAACTAATCATTCCATCCTTAGAATGAGTTTCAATTACGCTTCTAATTTGAGCAATTTTTTGATCTCGAATCAAATTTGAAATAGCAGAATTATTAATAAGTATTTCTCGAGCGGCTACTCTTCCCCCTCCAATTTTAGGAAGTAAAACTTGTGAAATAATCGCTGATAAGGTCAATGAAAGTTGAGACTTAACCTGTCCCTGCTGATGAGACGGAAAAATATCAATAATTCGATCAACTGTTTGAGCTGCGTTACAAGTATGAAGGGTGGCTAAAATTAAATGACCAGTTTCTGCTAAAGTAATAGCCGTAGATATAGTTTCTAAATCTCTCATTTCTCCTACCATAACGATATTAGGATCTTGCCGTAAAACATGTTTTAAACCGCTAGCAAAAGAAGTCATATCTGTTCCTAATTGTCGCTGGGTAATAATACTTTTATTTGGCTTAAATATAAATTCAATAGGGTCCTCTAAAGTAACAATATTACAATTTCTATTATTATTTATATAATTAATCATAGCCGCCAAAGAAGTAGATTTACCACAACCAGAAGGTCCAGTAACTAAAATCAAACCATGATTTAAATTTAAAAGATCTTTAACTCTATCTGGTAAATTAACATCCTCCAAGGTTGGGCTTTGTTTATTAATAATTCTAAAAACAGCCTTAAAATTGCTACGTTCATAAGACAAATTAACACGAAAACGAAAATCATCAAATTGATAACTAAAATCATAATCTCTCTCCTTATAAAATCTTTCTAATTGCTCTTCTCGCAAAGCCTTTTTTAATATTCTGTGAATACTATCAGAAGTTACTAATTTAAAATTATTTGAATTAGACCCTTCATCATCTTCATCTTTATTTTTTTCCTTAGAATAAACAGATTCCTCCATGAAAAACTTATCATCTTCCTTGGTATCTAATTCGGAAATAGAAAAATTATCTTCATTCTGATCTTGATCCGAAAAATTAGCTTCCTCTAAAGAAGAGCCTCTTAAACTAAAAAGTTTCCCATCTATCCTTAAGATTGGGAAAAGTCCATGTATTAAATGAACATCGGAAGCATTATTTTTTATAGCTATTTCTAATATTTTATCAATATTCATATTTTTTATAATTAATAATTAAAGCCAATTTTTTGCTCTTAAACCTTTTTCAGCGGCATCAGATTGAGCCTCCTGTTTAGAAAGCCCTTCCCCAGAAGAAACTAAATCTTCATTTAAAAATAATCCTACTGTAAATTTCTTAGCATGATCAGGTCCCTCTTCACGTAAAACCCGATAAGAAGGAGTTATTCCGACCATTTCTTGAGCCACCTCTTGAAATCTAGATTTTGGATCTAAATAAGTCTTGTTTTTAATAATATCATCTAAATTAACAATTACATTTTTAAAAATAAATTTCTGAGCTGATTTTATTCCTTGATCTAAATATATTGCTCCAATAACAGCTTCAACTGAGTTAGCTAAAATATATTGTCGAGCCTTAGAATTTTTATCTCGAGATTCACCTTTAGATAATAATAAATAATTATCAAAATTTAATTTTTGAGCTATTTGATATAACATCTTAGAATTAACTAAGCTGGCCCGCCAGTTAGTCAGATCTCCCTCTGGTTTATCAGGAAAATTTAAATATAAATACTCGGTAACGACAATTTCTAAAACAGCATCACCTAGAAATTCTAAACGCTCATTATGCCCTGTTATAAAATCAGAGTGCTCATTAATATAAGAGCGATGCACCATGGCCTGTTGTAAAAGATTCTTGTTTTGAAAATCAACTTCAATAATTTTTTCTAATTTTTTTAAATTACTCATAATAAAATTGAATTATTTTTCTAGGCTTCAGTATTTTTATTTTCTTCCTTAAAGCTAGAAAAGTTTTCTCTCTTCTTTTTTTCCTCTTCCGGCATCTTATTATAAATAGAACCTAAAACTCCATTAATAAATTTACCAGAAGATTCTCCTCCAAAATTCTTAGCAATTTCAATAGCTTCATTAATAGCAACTTTAGGAGGCATTTTTTCTGAAAAGACTAATTCATAAATACCTAAACGTAAAACATTCCTGTCAACCATAGTTATTTGATCTATTGGCCATTCAGGAGCATATTCTCTTATTAAGTTATCAATTTTTTCAATATTATTAAAAACTCCTAAAGATAATTCTTCGGCAAAACCACCATCATCGAATTCAGGGGCAAAATTAAGAAAATTATCAACAATTATTTCTTTCAAATCTTTCTTTTTTCCGTTAAAATCCCAAACAAACAAAGTTTGCATAGCAATAGTTCGAGATAAATGTCTATTGGCCATAGATATCAAATTTATAATAAAACACTATAAAATAGCATTTTATCACTATTTTTTAGTTTTTTTATTCTTAATTTCTAATACTGTTTTATTTTTGTAATTTCCACAAAATCCACAAGCACTATGTGGTAAAACAACTTGACCACACTTAGAACAATTGTTTAAAGTTTTGGCCTTTAAAGCTTGATGAGAACGACTTTGTCCAACAGATGACCTAGTTTTTCTTTTTTTTGGTACAGACATATTAAAAAATGTGATCTTCAGGATATTGGTTCTCTAAACCAACTTTATTAATTAGAGAATTCAAATCTTTGGGATCTTTATACACCGTGCATCAAACCATATATTACACATAAATCTATGCTCAATAAGGTTGATTATTTACGATAATTTAATTATAAGACTTACGATTTTAAGTATAATTTAAATTAGAAAAATAGTCAATTTTAATTTTATTCAATTAACAAAGAATCAAACTCTTCTTTTTCTATAGTTTCTTTTTCTAATAAAACTTTGACTATCTTTTCTAAATATTCTCTCTTGGTATTTAAAACCTCAAGTGCCCGTTTTTCTCCCTCTTTCATTATTTGAGCAATTTCTTCATCGATTTTTTCGGCTACTTTTTCACTATAATCTCTTTGCTCATGAATTTCACGACCTAAAAAAATCATCTCTTCTTTTTCGCCAAAAGTTCTGGGACCTAATTTATCACTCATACCATAATCAGTAACTAAGCGACGAGCCAAACTAGTAGCTCTCCTTAAATCTGAAGTTGCTCCAGTAGTAACTTCACCGAAAATATCTTTTTCGGTCAAATGACCAGCTAATAAAACAGCAATTTCATCTAAAAAATAATTTTTGGTATAAAGTTTTTTATCATTTAATGGAAGTTTTAAAGTATAGCCACCGGCCTGACCGCGAGCAATAATAGAAACTTTATGAACCGGATCAGAATTAGGTAAAAAATGAGCTACTAAAGCATGCCCGGCTTCATGATAAGCTGTAATCTTTTTCTCTTCATCACTGATAATTCTGCTTTTTCTCTCTGGCCCAATCATCACCTTTTCAATAGCCTCAAACAAATCAACCAATTCAACAACCTTTTTATTTTGCCGAGCAGCTAAGATAGCTCCTTCATTTAAAACATTGGCTAAATCAGCTCCACTAAAGCCTGGTGTTCTTTGGGCGATCTGCTTCAACTCTACATCCTTAGCTAAAGGTTTTTTCTTAGCATGAACCTGCAAAATTTCTTCTCGATCTCTTAAATCAGGAACATCAATTACTACTTGTCTATCAAAACGTCCAGGACGAAGTAAAGCTGGATCTAAAACATCAGGCCTATTGGTAGCAGCAATGATAATAATATTGATATTCTGATCAAAGCCGTCCATTTCTACTAATATTTGATTTAGAGTTTGCTCTCTCTCATCATGCGAGCCGCCTAATCCTGCCCCACGACGACGACCAACAGCATCAATTTCATCAATAAAAACTATACAAGGAGAACTTTTTTTAGCTTTTTGAAATAAAGACCTAACCCTTGAAGCCCCAACCCCAACAAACATTTCCACAAATTCGGAACCAGAAATACTAAAAAAGGGGACATTGGCTTCTCCAGCTACAGCCTTAGCCATCAAAGTTTTTCCGGTTCCAGGACTACCTAATAATAAAACTCCCTTGGGAATTTTAGCTCCTAAATCATGAAATTTTTTGGGAAAACGTAAAAAATCAACAATTTCACTTAACTCTTGTTTAGCTTCTTTAGCTCCAGCCACATCCTTAAAAGTTGTTTTATTTTTTTGATTACCATCAAACTCTTTAGCTTGTGATTGACCAAACATCATGGCCTTAGAATTAGCCCCAGTTACCCCTTTCATCATAAAATAAAGAAAAATTATTACCAACAAAAAAGGAATTAAAAAGGGCAATAAAGACATCATAAAAGAAGCAAAACCATCATCTTCTTGGATAGAAATATCCATCTTAGATATTTTTTCCGAATCTACTTCAAAATTATTAAGTAAACTGGATAAAGATTCACCCATCTCTTTTTTAGTAATTTTTTTATCGCCGGAATTCAAAGTAATATTTATTTCATCCCCAGAAACAACTACCTCAGAAACCTGCTCATCTTTTATTAAATTAACAAAATCGCTCATCAAAATATTTTCTGGCTGATCAGTTTTATTAGTAAAAATACTAAATAAACTGGCCACAACCAAAAAAACCAGCAAAAATACTAAAAAATTTTTAAAAAATGATTTCATATTAAAACAATTTAATTTATTATATTTTTAATTATATAATAAATTAAATTTAAAAACAAATAAACATCAATAAAAATAAACCACAAAATATTTCTTTAAATAAAGAGCTTAAAATTAAGCCCTTTATTATAAACATCTATAAATATACAAATAGCACTATTCTTTAATATTTTTTTCTTTTTTATCTTCTTTTTTGACCTTCTTTTTGTCTTCTTTTTTATCTTTCTTTCCTTCCTTGTTTTTCTCAATCTCTTTATCATCATTTTTTATCTTTAGCTCAGACTCTTCTTTTTTTAAATCTTTCTTAAAATCTTTTTTAACTTTTTTAGCATCCTTAAGGAGCTTCAGTCCTAAGCGATGATCATTGGGAGATATAGAAAGAATTTCAAAATCAAATTCTTGACCAATCTGGAATAATTCTGAAATTTTTTCCTTAGGATTAATACCTAATTGAGTAATATGAGCTAAACCATGAATTTCTTCATCCAATTGAATAAATAAACCAAAAGGATTAATTTTTAAAATTTGGCCCTTAACAACATCACCATCTTTATATTTTTTAACAGCCTTTTTCCAAGGATCCTCAACAATTCTCTTAGCACTTAAAAATATTTTATTATTATCTAAATTTACTATTTCAGCCTTAATAGTATCACCAACCTTATAATTTTTTTCAGGAGAATCAATCCTCTGCCAAGCTAATTCTGAAATATGAATCAACCCTTCCATACCTTCACCAAAACTTATAAAAACTCCAAAATTAGTAACAGCAGAAATCTTACCGTCGACAATCATTCCTACTTTATATTTATCAATTATGTGTTTTTGTTTTTTATTCCAAACATCTTTTTCACTAAAAATAATTTTATCAGATTCTTCTCCTAAATTTATAACATTAACACTAATTTCTTGGCCAACAAAAGATTTTAATTTTTCTAATATTTTTTGTTTGTCACCGCCACTAACTCGAGGATAATTTTCTGGAGACAATTGAGAAACTGGTAAAAAACCAGGAATTTGATAAAATTTAACTAATAATCCACCCTTATTAGCATCAATAACTTTAACTTGAACAACTTCCTTATCCTTAAGAGCTTGCTCTAATTTAATCCAAGCCTTTTCTTGGCCAGCTTGTTTAAAGGATAGCTCTAAGTCTCCTCTTTCATTTTCCTCATCAATAATAGTAGCTTCAACTTCGTCCCCTGGTTTTAAATTAGCAAATTCTTCAGCTTCAAAATATAACTCTGGCCCCCGAACTACACCAATAAAGATACCATTGATATCTAAACGAACTTCTGATTTTGAAGCAGAAACAACCTTCCCAACAACAATATCACCAACAGCCGGAACGCTGATTTTATCTTGCTTCATCAAAGCTTCTAAAATATGATTATTTTTTTTATCTTCACTCATATTTTTAAATTTATCTATAATTAAAATATTGATTATAAATAAAAAAGAATGAGTTAACCTTCTCTCTTTATTGAGTAGAAAGCCCTCAACCGCCTTAGAGTCGAGATATTTATAAAAAGGCTATATTAAGTTTACGGGATAATTATATATTATTAATTTAAAAAAAGCAAGAGTAAATAAAAATTGGACAGAAAAACATAAAATAGCTATAATTAAAATATAAATATAAGATAAATAAATGAAAAAATATTTTTCCACCCTTCTAAAAGGTATTGCTATGGGAGCAGTTGATATTATTCCAGGAATATCTGGTGGAACCATGGCTTTAATTCTAAAAATATATCAAAAAATAATCAACGAGTTACGCTTGATTAATTTAAAATTTTTTAAAAATATTTTTAGTCTACGCCTTAAAAAGGCCTTTCGCCTGATTGATTGGAAATTTTTATTATCATTATTTTTAGGAATAATTATAGCTATTATTAGTTTGGCTAGAATAGTTAGTTGGGCCCTAGAAAATTACCCCACTTATTTATTTGGTTTTTTCTTTGGCTTAATAATAATTTCAGCCCTATTATTAATTCCTAAAAATAATATAAAACCAATTTCTATTATTTTTTTAATCTTGGGTTTTATAATCGCCTGGTTAATTAGCTCCTTAACTCCAGCTCAAAGCCCTGAGACCTACGGTTTCATCTTTTTAAGTGGAGCCTTAGCAATTTGCGCTATGATACTCCCAGGTATTAGCGGAGCTTTTATACTTATTCTGATCGGTAAATATGAATTTATGATATCAGCTCTAAAAAATCCTCTTACTCCAGAAAATATTTCAATCATAATAATATTTATCTTAGGATGTTTAATTGGATTATTAGCCTTTTCTAAATTCTTAAGTCTCCTATTAAAAAAATATTATCAAATAACTTTAATGCTACTAATTGGTTTTATGCTAGGAGCTTTAAATAAAATTTGGCCCTTTAAAATTATCACCAAAACCACTATTATCAATAATTATGAAATAATTATTCAACAAAAAAATATTTTACCCCAATTAAACCAAGAATTACTAATAACTATAATACTTATGATTATTGGAGCAACTATAGGATTACTTTTAAATAAAATAAAAAGAAATAAAGCTTAAATATGCCAATTAACCAAAATATAAACTTAAAAATCTCTCCCAATATAACGCCAAGATCAAATCCCCTTGGATCTGTGGCCCGACCAACACCCAAACCAAAAGGAGCCTTAGAGAAAATAGATATAGACAAAATAGGAAAGGGATATTTAATGACCGAAGGATCTTATGGTCGCTCTTTTGGTATTGGTAAAGGAGCAGGATTAAAAGGACAATTATCTACCGTAAGAAAAGCTGGTATCAAAACAACTACCAAAAACTTATCGAAAAAAAATATTGAACAAATGCACGATTTATTAGCCGAAGCTATTTCAAAAAATGCTGTCTCCTCTAACACCTATATTAGTCGACGCGACAGAGCAAGCATCATGAAAAAATCTAGAGAACTAGCCAAAACACCCGACAGTGGTTTTAGTTTTGAAGATCGCCAAGATTTACTTACAATAGTAGATGAAATGCGCCAACAACATCGAGAAAAATTATTAAAAAATAACTTTGATGATCTTAACCAACCTGATCCTAAACAAACAGATAAATCCGGCTTAGATAATCCCAAACCAAACAAACTTCAAACAAACAACAACTTCAATCTTTTTGCAAAGAAATAAAAGAAAAAAAATAATTAAAATAATATTAAAGAGAGCTAATTAGCTCTCTTTAATATTATCAAAATCGAATATTATTTTAAGAATTTACACTTTAATAACCACCGGCAAGACCATGGGTCGACGCTTAGTAGCAATAAATAATAATTGACCAACTTCATTTCTAATCTTGTTTTTAATAAAATCATCATCAGCTGGGGTATTAGGATTTTTATCACGAGCAATAGCCTTAACCTTGGCTCTAGTCTTTTCAATTAAATCACGATTTTCCTTCATATAAATAAAACCACGAGAAATTAAATCAGGGCTTCCTATTAAATCTCCAGTTTTGGAATCAATTGTTACAATAACAACAATCATGCCGTCTTCTGACATAACACGACGATCACGCAACACTATAGCTGAAACGTCTCCTACTCCCAAACCATCTACCATAACATAATCACTAGGAACTTTTTCACCAGTTAATTTTCCAACAACCTCATATTTTTTTAAACCAATTGATTTTTGCCCCTTTTTAAATTCCACAACCTGTCCATTATCAGCAACAAAAATATTTTCTTTAGGAATACCAATTTTTTCAGCTAACTCGGCATGAGCCTGAAGCATATAATGATTAGCTTCGATAGGCATAAAATATTGTGGTTTAATTAAGCGCATCATTAATTTCAAATCTTCGGCCTTGGCATGACCTCCAGCATGAATATCCATCATCTTATAATGAATAATTTTAGCTCCCTGACGAACAACCATATCCATTAAATTCTGAATACTACGTTCGTTTCCAGGAATAACTGAAGATGAAAAAATAACTGTATCTCCTGGTTTTAAATGAACAACACGATGCTCATTATTAACAACTCGAGACAAAAAAGCATTGCTTTCTCCTTGGGCTCCAGTTCCGATAATAATAATATTATCATCCTTAACTCTATTTAAATCTTTATCCTCAATTAATATTTTAGGATCAAATTTTAGATAACCAATTTTATGAGCCACATCAACATTATCATTCATACTTCGGCCCTGCAAAGAAACTCTTCTTCCATATTTTTTAGCTAAATCAAATATTTTTTGTACACGACTAAGCTGAGAAGCAAAAGTACCAATAATAATACGACCTTCAATCTTATCAAATAACTTTCCCATTTCATCTCCAATAGCAGATTCTGAAACCTGATAACCCGAATGAGTAGCGTCAGTTGAATCTGACATTAATAGTAAAATATTTTCTGCTCCTAATTGAGCAATACGATTCAAATCGGCGGGTTTATCATTAACAGGAGAAAAATCTATTTTAAAGTCTCCAGTATGAATAACTTTTCCCAAAGGAGTATTAATAATAATAGCAAAACAATCTGGAATAGAGTGATTTACTCGAAAAAATTCTACTTGAATCTTATCGGAAATTTTTACTCTATCCAACTCAGTTATTTCTTTTATTTTCAAAACTGGAGCTTTTTTAAACTCTATATTTCTCTTCTGAACTAATCCAGCAGTCATCTTGCCCATAAACATCGGAGGATTTCCAATCTCACCCATAATATGAGGAATGCCTCCAATATGATCATAATGACCATGAGTTATAAAGACAGCTTTAACTCGATCTTTTTTATCCTCTAAATAAGAAATATTAGGAATAATATAATCAATACCAGGCATATCTTCTTCAGGAAACTGTAAGCCCATGTCAATAATAATTATTTCTTTTTCATATTCAATCAAGGTCATATTTCGACCAACCTCTTCTAAGCCACCCAAAACAATAACTCGTAACTTCCCGGCCAAATCTAGAACTTTTTTCTCAGTAACCGATCTAGACACCGGAGTAACTAAATTTTTGTAATTATTTCTCTTCTGGTAATTACCTGATGATCTCCGCATCGGAGAAAGGCGAGAACTAGAAGAAGCTGGCCTAGGTCTAGAAGAAACTGGGCTAGAAGAAACTGAAACAGAAGAAACTGCTCCAGAATTATAAGATTTGTATTTACTTACCATAAATAATAAAATTATTTTGCAATATCCTAAATTGAAAAAAGCAAAATAAAAAGTTTTTAATTAATTTTTATATAGAGAATTTTTAAAAATATATTAATCACGAAATTTTATTTTTCTGTTAACATTAATATACCAATTAGAAGCATTATTAAAACGATCAGCCGGATTTAAAATAACAGAAAAATCGAAGCCTTTTATTTTTTTACTTTGAATATAATTATAAGTTGGATAATAAAGAAAGATAACTGGAAAATCATTGTTTAATAATTCTTGAAACTTCTTATACTTCTGAATTCTGTCCTCAGAATTCATAGAAAGACGAGCTTCATCTAATAACTTATCAACCTCTTTATTTTTATACCCCGAAATATTTAAACCCATCTCACTAATTTGTGAAGAATGCCAAAAAGCATAAACATCTTGATCACTTCCTACCACCTGACTCAACAATAAAACTTCAAAATCTTTATTTTTAATAATTTCAGATTGAACTTGATTAGAACTTATTGTTTTAGTAAAAGTTCTAATTCCAATTTTATCCCAAGCTGATTTTATAAAATCAAGTACTATAATATTATCTACTGAATCAACGGTGCTTAAATTTATAATTAAAAAATCAAAGTCTTTACCGGAAATATTAGATTTTTTAAAACGCCAAGCTCCAAGCAAATTTTCTCCAGTATTGAAAAAATTTTTAACTAAACTTTTTTTAACCTCCCAATTTTCTACATTCTTTAATTCTGTCATCTTATTTTCTAGATTACTAAAATCAAAATTAAGAGTCTCGCCTGAAGCATTTTCTCCAGCCTCATCTTCAATTTTAACTTCATTTTCGGATTGATCTTCGGTTTCACTTTTAGATTCAGCTTCAACTTTATTTTTATTATTTTCCAATTCTATAATATCTTGAATTAATAACAACTCTTTCTGAGATAATTCTAATAAATTCCAGCCAGACTCATCTAAAAAATTTTTAGCTAATTCATAATCATAATCGTATTTAGCAAGATCTCCATTATACGCTGGACTACTAGGCAACATCGGACCATAGGCTGGGCTAGCATTTCCAGAAAAAACTTCATTACAAATTCTATTTCTATCTATTAATATAGCCAAAGCCTGACGAAACTCTTTTTTCTCTAAAACAGAATTTTTTTTCTCATTAATAAAAAGCGAAGTTATTTGGGGTAAATTTAATTTATTAAAACTCAAAGAATTTTGAGATATTAATTCTGATTTTAATCCATGAGGTAAATAACTAATACCATCAACCTGATTATTATTAATAGCTCCTAAAAGCTCATTATAATTATTAAAAAATTTTAAAGTTATTTTAGAAATATAAGGAATCTGACCATAATATTCTTCATTGGAAACTAAAACAAAATCTTTTATTTCTCCAGACTTATTTTTAGTCAAAGATTTTAATTTATAAGGACCAGAACCAATAGGTTTAATATTCAACTCATTGAGAAAGGCATTCTGTGGAAGAACACTTTCCCATAAATTATGTGGAAGAATACCAAAAGTTAAAAACTCTAAAAATCCAGCATAAGATTCACTCAAAACAAACTTAAAAGAAAAATCATCTATTTTACTAATTTCTACTCCGGAAAAAGTTCCCCTTAAAGGAGACCCGTATTCTGGATTTTTTATAGCTAAAAAAGTAAAAATAATATCATCTACCAACAAGCTCTCCCCATGATGCCACTTGACCCCCTCTTTTATTCTAATATTATATTCTAAACCATTATCAGAAATAGAGTATTCTTCAACTAAATCATTAACAATATTACCATTTTTATCATGAGTAAAAAGAGAAGAAAAAACTAAACGACTAATATCACTATCAACATCACGAGCAGTACTATAAAGAGGATTAATGTTTTTAGGAGAACCAACTAAACCTTCAATATATTCACCGCCAAAATCAGGCTCAATAATTAAATGCTTTTTATAAAATCTTATTCCAAAAATAATTAAAAAAACTAAAATTATAATTAAGAAAAAATTAACAATATTTTTTTCTCGTGGTCGCAAAACTTTTTTAGCATATTTCAACTGCCTAAAATTAGGAACTTTTTTAGGAGATAAAGCATAAACTAAATTATAATCTAAATCATCATCTTTATCTTTTTTTATTATCTCATTTTTCTTTTTTCTTTTAAATAAATAAATAAAAAACCTAGAAAAGATATTGCTCCTCCCTCTCTTTTTTAAAAATTTTATTCTTTTTTCTGAGGAATTAATTAAATTCACAATTTAAATTTAATAACCAATTTTATTTAAAAAATAAAATTGAACTTAGAGAAATAATGAAAAATAAAACTGCTAAAACAATAGTTAAAATAAACAATTTCTTTTCTATGCCTCTTTTAGTTAAGAAAACAGCGCTACTTCCGCCAAAAACACCACCCAAAGCTGCTCCTCTATTTTGTAATAAAATTACAATAATTAAGAGAATTGATATTACAATTTGAATTATTTTTAGTTCTTTCATTTTTTATAAAAAATTATTTTTTTAAAGCAACCTTATCAATAATATTAGCTAAAACTTTTTTATTATTAACCGCTAAATCGGCCAATATTTTTCTATCAATTTCAATATTGTTCTTCTTTAAGGCATCCATAAACTTAGAGTAAGTAGTACCCTGTTCCCGAACAAAAGCATTTATTTTTATTTGCCATAAAGCTCGAGTAACTCTTTTCTTTTTACGACGATCAGTAAAAGCATGAGCTCCGGCCTTTGTTTGAGCAGTTTTGGCTAATTTAATAAGTTTCTTTCGGCCCCATTTATAACCTTTAACCTTTTTTAAAAGATTACGACGACTTTTAACATGAGTGGTTCCTCTTTTGACTCTTGGCATATATCTACAATCAATCAAATAACAAAAATTTTAACTGAAAAGTATTTATTTTTTGTATTTTGAATTTTATTAATAATTATTTATAAGGAGTTAATTTTTTAACAGTTTTTACTAGAGTACTAGTTATTTCCAAATCTCTTCTTTTCTTTCTAGTAGTATTACCAGATTCTCGAGAATTAAAATGTCCCTGACCACCTTTTCGATGTCGAACTTTATCTTTGGCTGTCTTAGCAAATCTTTTACTAGTTGCTTTATGGGTCTTTATTTTTGGCATATTAATATATAAGCTAAAAAAACAGGCACAATAAAACCTGATTTTAACTGCTGTTACTTTTTATTAACTAATATCATACTAAGTCCTCCGGGCTGTTTTGTCAAGGGCTGTTCTTCTTCTACTATAATATCAGACTTACTTTTTAATCCATTTAAAAAATCCATCATAACTTCTCTAGCTTTTTCAAAATGTTGTTTCTCCCGCCCCCGAAGAATTAATTCTATCTTAGTTTTATTACCTTTAAGTAAAAATTTATAAACCTGATCAATCCTAACATCTAAATCATGCTTACTAATACGAAGAGATAATCGGGTATTTTTTGTTTCTACTTTTTTTTGTAATACTTTTTGTTTATGGGATTTTTTGTCTTGTTCATACTTAAATTGACCCAAATCTAAAATCTTAGCAACCGGTATTTCAGCCTTAGGATTAACTTCTACCAAGTCCAAACCCATCTCTTGCGCCATTTCTAAAGCCTTATAAGTTTCTACGACACCAACGTTCTCTCCCTCTTCGTTAATCAAAAAAACCTTTTCAGCTCTAATTTTTTCGTTCGCATTAAATTGTTTTTCATTTTTACTTTTATCAGCTTTAGCAAATCTAAATTTTCTTCTCATTTTTTAAAAATTATAAATAAAGATGAGCGGGTAACGGGAATCGAACCCGTATCTCAACCTTGGCAAGGTTATATAATAACCATTATACGATACCCGCTTAAATAATGTTGCTCATAAAAAGTGCCGCGGGGGAGAATCGAACTCCCACGATATTGCTATCACTGGATTTTAAGTCCAGCGCGTCTACCAGTTCCGCCACCACGGCTTTTTTGTGGAGATGACGGGAATTGAACCCGTGTCTAACAAGTTTTTTTAAATAATTTTACAAAAATAGCTTGATTGAATTTTAATTATTATTTTAAAAATCAAGCGAAATAAAATAATAACGATTTGCCTAATCTTTCAATTTTTAAGGGGCAAAACCTAAAAAATCTATCCTTATAAATAACACCGGTTGACGGTTATAAGGAATCACCGGACCGATGGCTGTCGCTATTTATTAAGCAACAACAGGTGCAAAAGCTGGAACTTTCCATGAGAAAGCAGCCTTCGCTATAGTGTTTTTGGCACTTATGATTTTTGAACATTTTTAACGTGATCGCTCAACACGTTTTGAATATTTAAAAAAAATCTCGCTATCGAACCCAAATCATCCCCGAAAAATTAATGCTCTTTTATCCTTTTCTTTGTTAAAATTCTAATATGTTTATCGATGTCTTTTTTCTTTGAATCTTCTCTTTTATCAAAGGCCTTTTTTCCTTTCACTACTGCTATTTCCAGCTTAATAAAACTGCTATTAGTATATACTTTAACAGGGATAACTGTCAAGCCCTTTTCCTGCTTTTTACCAACTAAATGATTAATTTCTTTCTTTTTTAAAAGAATCTTTCTAGGTCTATCTGGCTTATAATCATCTCTTACTCCCGCTGGCTTATATAAGGGTATAAAAGCTCCAATCAAATAAGCTTCGTTATTATTTTTCTTATTAACTTTAAAAGAAATATAAGTCCCTTTCAAACTCATCTGACCAGCCCTAATAGATTTGACTTCATAACCAAATAAAATCATCCCAGCTTCAAAAGTTTCTAAAATCTGGTAATCAAAAGTGGCTTTTTTATTTAAAGCTAAAATTTTCATATTGATAAATTAATCCTATTAAACTAAGTTCCATTTTTTTAAATTATCAATAACTTTTTGATTTAAAATAAAATTAGATAAATAGGCACGATAAGAGGCTCCGGAAATATTAGCCAAAACTTCAGAATTACCTTTATATCTTTCTTTTAATAATTGCATTTCTCGATCAATTTCTTTTTCCTCAACTTTAATTTTTTCAATCTTAGCAATTTCCTTAAAAACTAAAGCGCTTTTTACTCTCTTAACAGCATTTGGCAACAAATCTAACATTAATTGATCATAATTTTTTCCTAAACTACTTAAATAATCCTCAAACTTTCCGCCCTGAGAAGTAACATTTTGCTCAATTTCTCGAACCATAAGATGAGATTCATTTTTTATTAAATCTTCAGCAATATCGCCAAATTTAGATTTCTCCAAAATCTTATCAATAATTTTTACTTCATTTTTTTGATCTAATTCTTTTTTCTTCTGATCCCCAATTGTCTTCTCTAAATTATCTTTTAATTCTTTTAAGTTTTTAAATCTAAAAATTTTAGCTAAATCGTCATTTATTTCTGGTAAGTCCCGAGAATATATTTCTTTAATTTCAATTTTAAAATCTACTTTTTTCCCAGCTAAATTTTTCTTCCAATGACTTTCTGGATAAACAATACTAAATTCTTTCTTTTCTCCCCTTTTTAAACCAATTAAATTTTTATCAAAACCTTCTACGAAATAATTTTTTCCAATTAAAATTGTTACTTCGGGATTCTGTCCGTCTTCTACTGGAACATTATCTAAAAATAAATTAACCGCCGAAATAACTTTATCTCCATCCTTGATAGCTTTTTCAGAAATTTTTTCTATAGCTCGCATCTCCACTAAATCATTTAAAACCTTATCAACTTCAGCTGATTCAACTTTAAGTTCTTCGGCTTTAATTTTTAAATCTTTATAAGTTCCGACACTTATTTCTGGCAAGATACTAACTTTAACCTTATACTCCAAAGGATTTCCGGGAGCTAATTTAGAAATATTAACTTCTGGTTGTCCAATTATTTCCTTATCTCCAATATTTTCTTTAATAACTTGATAAATCTGCTTATTTACCAATAATCGTGCCGCCTCCTCAAAAATAGACATTTCGCCAATTTTTTGTTTTAAAACATCGAAAGGAACTTTACCTGGACGAAAACCTTCAATTTTAACTTCCTTTGACAGAGATTCAGCTCCCTTCTGAATAAAAGGAGCTAGCTCTTCAACACTAACCTCTACCGTTAATTCAATTTGTGATTTTTCTAAATCTTTTCTTGTAATTTTCATAATTTATATTTAATTAATAATTATCCTTTATTATAAAAATTTAAATTAGTCTTGTTTTTATTATACCAAAATAATAAAAAATAAAAAACCCAAAACATTAATTTAAAAATTTATTTTTAAACAAACAATAATAATTCTAAAAAATCTATATTAAAATAAGGATTTTAAAAACCCCTATTTTATAATTAAAATTATTAATATTTTTTAAAAAAATAAAGAAACAAAAACCAAGGACACAATACTCATCAATTTTATTAATATATTTAATGATGGCCCAGAAGTATCTTTGAAAGGATCTCCAACAGTATCACCAACTATTGCTGCTTTATGAGGATCACTTCCTTTACCCCCTAAATTTCCAGCTTCAATATACTTTTTAGCATTGTCCCAGGCGCCTCCAGCATTAGCCATATAAATTGCTTGCAATACACCAGTTACTAAAGCACCAGCTAATAAACCTCCTAAAGCCTCTTTTCCAAGAAAAGGAGTTAAACCAACGGCTAAAGGAACAGCAACAGCCATTAAGCCAGGAACTACCATTTCTCTAAGAGCAGCTTTAGTACTAATATCAACACAACGATTGTATTCTGGCTTTCCAGTCCCCTCCATTAACCCAGGAATTTCTCTAAACTGTCGACGAATTTCTGTAATCAATGAAGAAGCAGCCTTACCAACAGCCTCCATAGTTCGAGAAGTAAAAAAATAAGTCAACATACCACCAATAAATAAACCAGCAATAACCTTGGCATTATTAATATCTATAACACTAAGATCCGCCATCTGAGAATAAGCAGTGAATAAAGCCAAAGAAGTAAGTGCCGCGGAACCAATAGCAAATCCTTTGCCGATCGCAGCTGTAGTATTTCCCATAGAATCTAATTGATCAGTTATCTTACGAACTTCTGGTTCTAGATGAGCCATTTCAGCAATACCTCCAGCATTATCTGCTACTGGACCATAAGCATCAACTGCTACAGTCATTCCTACGGTTGCCAACATTCCAACCGCAGCAATAGCAATCCCATAAATACCAGCAAAATGATAAGAAATTAAAATAGTTATAACAACCACAATAATAGGCAAAACAGTACTTTTCATTCCAACAGACAAACCGCTAATAATATTAGTAGCTGGACCAGTAATTGAAGCCTTAGCAATTCCTCTAACTGGCTTATAATGGTCTGAAGTATAATATTCTGTAATTTTACCAATAGCTACGCCAGCTAACAAACCGGCTATAATAGCATAAAAAACACCAAAGTTTTCAAAAATTCCTTGTTCAATAAAAGATCTAACTATAAAGAAAGCCGCAATCAAAACTACTATAGCGCTAATCCAAATACCTCTTTCTAAAATCGCTCCTAATCTAGCTTTACCCTTACTGCGAACAAAAAAGAAAGCAAAAATAGAAGCTAAAATACCAACAGAAGATATTAATAAAGGCAGAAAAGCGCTTTGGATTCCAAAAATAACAACACCTAAAGTCATAGCAGCAATCATTGCCCCGACATAAGATTCAAATAAATCAGCTCCCATTCCAGCAACATCTCCCACATTGTCTCCTACGTTATCAGCTATTACACCAGCATTACGAGGATCATCCTCAGGAATACCAGCTTCAATTTTTCCAACTAAATCAGATCCTACATCAGCTGCTTTAGTATAAATACCACCACCAACACGAGCAAATAAAGCAATTAAACTAGCTCCTAAAGCATAACCATTAACTATAACTGGGTCACCAATAATAAGATAAAGAACGCTTAAACCCAAAAGACCAAATCCAGCAACCATCATACCCATAATTGTTCCACTAGAAAAAGCAATTTTTAAAGCCGGATTAACACCAGAACGAGCTGCTTGAGCAGTTCGAACATTAGCTATAGTGGCCACTCTCATACCAATATAACCAGCCAAAGCAGAAAGAATAGCTCCAATCACAAAACTAAGTGCTGTTAAAGGATCAATAAAAATAAATAAAACTACTGCTAAAATAACCACGAAAAAAGATAAATATAAATATTCTCTTCTTAAAAATGTTTTTGCTCCAGCCTGAATAGCCTTAGCTATTTCTTGCATTTTGTCATTACCCTTAGGCGATCTTAAAATTGAACGAATCAAAATAGATCCAAAAATTATCGCGACCAGCGCACTAGCCAAAATAAAAATCTCCATCATAGTTTTTCTTTTCCAATTAATTTTAAAATAAGTTTTTATAATTAACTGGAGAAATTAATTTTATTTTAATTTTAATATTTATTTTTTAGAAGTTTTTTTTACTTTTTTTTCTCCTTTTTTCTCTTCTAATTTTTTCTCTTCTTTTTTTCTTGTTTTCTTAACTTTCTCTTCTTTTGTTTTCTCGACCTCAGCAACTAATTCCGAACTTTTACTTGAATTATCTATATCAATTTTTTCTATTTCAATACTATCAGCATCGTTTGCCACCTCTTCAAATTTTATTATTTCTGCTTCTTGACCACTAGAAATAATGTCTATTTTCCAACCAGTAAGTCGAGCTGCTAAACGAACATTTTGCCCACTCTTTCCAATAGCTAAAGATAACTTATCTTCCGAAACTTTAACAATCGCCTTCTTATTTTGTTCATCAATATCAATACCCATAATTTTAGCTGGGGCTAAAGCATTGCTAATAAATTTAGCCGGATCATCATTATATTCTATAATATCAACCTTTTCCCCTCCTAACTCATTGATGATAGTTTGAATGCGAATTCCACGTTGTCCAACGCAAGAACCAACCGGATCGATATTTTCTGAATCAGTATAAATAGCTATTTTAGAACGAGAACCAGCCTCTCTAGCAACAGCTTTTATTTCTACCAAACCATTAGCAAGCTCTGGAATTTCCATAGTAAATATTTTCTTAACAATTTCTTCTGACTTTCTAGATAAAATAATTTCAGCTCCCCTAATTCCAGAACGAACTTCTTTGATATAAACTTTTATCCGTCCACCAACATTATATCTTTCTCCGGGAATTTGTTCATCCATAGGCAATATTCCGATTGATTTATCTAAATCTATAAAAACCAAACGACCCTCCACCCTTTGGATAACACCATTGATAACTTCGCCTTCTTGATCCTTAAATTCATTAAAAATAGTCTCTTTCTCAATTTCTCTGATTTTCTGAATAATAACCTGTTTAGCAGTTTGAGCAGCCATACGGCCGTAACCCTCTGGCTCTTCTAGATCAAAAACTATTTCTTCTCCAATTTTAGCATCTTTTTTGATTAATAAGGCGTCTTTTAATTGAATATCGGTTTTGGGATTAAATTTTCTCTCGGTCTCTTCTTCTGATTCAGGCCCTTCCTCTTTTCTAAATTCTTCTTTTTTAAAATTCTTTCTTTCGCTTTCTCCCTTTTCTAAACCAGCTTTTTTCTTCTCTTCTATTTCATCTATTTCTCTCTGTTCTTCTTCGGTCAAATCTTCCACAACAATTTTAACATCATGAATTTTAGACTTTCCTGTTTCAGGATTAAATTTAACTTTAATATTTTGCAATTTATTACCATAATCTTTACGATAAGCTGCTGCTAAAGAAGATTCAATAGCAGAAATGACTAAATCATATTCAATTTTTTTTTCATCACAAACCTGCTTAATAGCGCTTAATAATTCTGACATATTATTATATAGGATCTTGAGGATCTCTAAAACCTTTAAGATCTTTGTGGATTACTTTATAAATTAAAAGCTAATTGTATCATCAATTAGCTTTAATATCTATATTATAACAAAAAATTTAAAAAAGACAAGGGCTTGTTAAAAAATCTTGATAAAATAACAAGTATCAATATTAGAGTCGCGAGTAGCAATACACTCAAAATAACGAAGAGCAAAGAGAGTTATTGACCACGCTAGCATTATTATAACTAAACCAATAACAGCATTAATCAAGATTGAACGAGCTTTTTTAACTTTGTCTTCATTCCCGCCAGCTGTCATCCACTGAAAACCAGCAAAAATAATTAAAATTGTCACCAATAAACCTAAAATTTGTAGAACTACATTAATTATCTTAACTATTTGATAACGAACATCTTTTACGTTAGCCGGATCTTCACCATAAGCTGAACCAATCTCGGCCATACCAATTTGAGAATCCCAATAACTACCAGCTAAAACTGGTTGAGGAATAGAATAAAATCCTAAAAATAAAAGAGCAAACAAAGACAAAAAAATAACTTTAGCTTTTTTCATAAAATTATGATAATATTTTAATAATGACAATTTAGGCTTACACCCTTGTTATTATTATATAATATTTTTTTTAAAAAAACAAATGGAATTGAAAAGAAAAATCGCCTATAACACCATAGTTCAAATAGTCGGCAAGGCTCTCTCCACTTTATTGGGAGTAATTTCCTTGGCTATTATGACTAGATATTTAGGAACAGCTGGATTTGGGCAATATTCAACTATTATTACTTTTGTTTCTTTTTTTGCTATGTCCGCTGATCTAGGATTAACACTAATAAGTGCTCAGATGATCAGCAATCCTTCGGAAAATCAAAATAAGATTTTAAGTAATCTTTTTTCCCTGCGTTTAATTTCAGCTTTAATTCTTTTAGGACTAGCCCCTATTTTTGTTTTATTTTTCCCTTATAGTCAAATAATAAAAATAGGAGTTCTAATCGCCACCCTATCATATATCTTCCCAGCTCTAAACCAAATACTAATCGCCCTCTTTCAAAAAACTCTTAAAATGGGTCAAGCAATGGCTGCCGAAGTTATCGGAAAAATATTTTTAGTCGGAGCAATATTCTGGGCCATACAAGTAGATGGAGGTCTAAATGGAGTTATCTGGGCCTCAGTTTTAAGCGCTGGTATTAATTTTATTCTTAATTGGTTCTTTGGTAAAAAATCAGCTAAAATAAAATTAGTTTTTGATATTGAAGTTTGGAAAAAAATTATTAGAAAAACTTGGCCCTTAGCAACTACCATAATTTTAAATTTAATTTATCAAAAAAGTGATATTATTTTGCTTTCTCTTTTTAAGGATATTGGAGAAGTTGGAATTTATGGGGCTTCTTATCGCACTATTGAGGTAATCGGAACAGTTCCTTATATGTTCGCCGGAATTATGCTTCCTTTATTTACCTTTCACTGGATTAATAAAAATCTAAATTTCTTTAATAAAATGGTCCAAAAATCTTTTGATTTTATGGTTATTTTAGCTATTCCCCTAACTGTTGGGGCGCAATTCACCGCTACTGAAATAATTTCACTTATTGCCGGAAAAGATTTTGCCGGAGGAGGTCTACCCCTACAATTATTAATAATTTCTATTTCTCTGTTATTTATAAGCTGTATCTTTTCTCATATTATCATCGCTATCGAAAAGCAAAAAAAGATTATTGCTCTCTACGCCTTCACAACCGTCAGCTCTTTAATATTATATCTAATACTTATCCCTAAATTTTCTTACCTAGGAGCCTCTATAGTTACTATTTATAGCAACCTAGTTATCTTGCTAGGAAGTTTTTATTACGTCAAAAAATTTACCAAATTCTCGCCCCAATTTAAAATTAGCTACCGAGCTATAATAGCATCCATCGGAATGGCTTTATTTATGTATATAATTCCCCGCTCTCTATATCAAAACGGCCCAATACTCCTAGCCATAATTGCTTTATCCATGATCATTTATTTCGTCCTATTATATTTATTTAAAGGAATTAACCAAGATGATTTAAAGATATTTTTACCGAAAAATAAAAAAATAACATAAAACTATGAATGTTCAAATTATAGAAGAAAACAATGATTATCTAATAATAAACAAGCCGGCAGGATTAACTGTTCATGGTGGCCCACATATCAAAGAAAAAACTCTGGTTGATTACTTATTAAAAAAATATCCCCAACTAAAAGAGGTTGGGGAAGATCCTTATCGCCCTGCCATTGTTCATCGCCTAGACAAAGAAGCTAGCGGATTGATGATTATAGTAAAAAATAATAAAACTTTTAATTATTTTAAAAAGCAATTTCAAGATCGAAAAATAAAAAAAGAATATTTGGCTCTAGTCTGTGGAAAAATAGAAAAAGATGAAGGTATTATTGATTTCCCAATTGTAAGATCTAGCAAAGGTTATAAAATGGCCGCCATCCCTAAATCTATTAAAAACTTTAATGATACGCCAGAAGCCGAACAACGCGATAATTATAATAATATTTCCAACAGAAGCCAAGGAAACGTTCGAGCCCTAGAAGAATCACGTGAAGCCTTAACTGAATTTCTAGTTATTAAAAGATACGTAAACTTTACACTATTGAGAATAAAAATGAAAACTGGAAGAACTCACCAAATTCGAGTTCATTTTTCAGCTTATGGTTATCCCCTTTTAGGAGATAATCTCTATGCTAATAAAAAAAGCAAAGTAAAAAATTCTAAACTAAATATTGGAAGGATTTTTTTAATGGCCAATAAACTTAATTTTACTGATCCTCAAGGAGAAAAAAAAGAATTTGAATTAGAATTAAGCGCAGATCTTAAAAATGTTTTAAAAAAGATAAAATAAATTATCAAAATTTTATTGAAAATTTAAAGAAAAATCATTTCAAAAATCATACAATAAAACCACTTTAAATTATTAAGCAATAATTATGAAAAAAGTGGTTTTATTTTTATTAATTTCTATTTTTTTATTAATAGGCCAAACAATTCAAGCAACGGCCAAGCCTATTTTAATTAATCAAATACTGTTAGGACAAAATGAGGGAGCTAAAAATGAATTTATTGAACTCTATAACCCCAATGATATTCCTATTAACCTAGAAAATTATACCTTAAAGAAAAAAAGTAGCAGTGGAAATGAATCCGTCCTTGTTTCTAATAAATCTTTTATTGGAGTCATCCCAGCAAAATCATATTTTTTAATTTCTAGCCCCGAATTTGGACCACAAATAAAAGCTGATCTTTATTATTCTAACTCCAACTCCCTCTCCAAAAACAACACAATTATATTATATGATAATAATAAGGAAATAAGCGACAAGCTAGGCTATGGGCAAGTCCTTGATTTTCATACTCAACCCGCTGACCTACCAGAAAATAATCAAGTTTTAAAAAGAATAAAAACAGATCTAAACAGCCCTAATAATTTTTCTGACTTCTCGATAGAAAAAAATAACATTCAATTACACAATTCTTTAGGAAACACAATTACTATCAATAATTATCAAGAAGAAATAATTTCTACTAGCTCTTCTAATAAAAATTCAAGCACCAAAAAAGGTCAAAAAAATATTTACTATAGCGATTTAAAAAATTACAAAAAATTATCAGATGGAGATTTAATAACAATAGAAGGAGTTGTCAGCGTTTTACCAGGAAGCCTCGGTACACAATATTTTTATATTCATAATAACTATAAAGATGACACTAATGTTTACGGCCTACAAATATATAATTACAATAAAAAATTTCCAGAACTAAAAATTGGAGATTATTTGAAAATCAATGGAGAATTAGTAGTAAATGAAAACGGCTCGGTTCTAAATTATAAATTAAAAACAAAAGAGATTGAAGATATTAAAATCATGTCATCAGGCCAAGAAATAATACGAGGACCTATAGAAAAAATTGCCAATTTTCAAATGACAGATCTAGGAAACTTAAAAAAAATTAAGGGAGAAATAACTCAAAACAAAACTAAACAAATATACCTAGATGATGGCCAAGAAATTATGATTGAAATAAAGAAAGGTAGTGGCATTTCTAATAAAATTTTTAAGGAAGGACAAGAATTTATTGTCAGCGGAATATTAGGATATTCTTCAAACCAATTAAAACTAACCCTTATCGACGAAAAAGATATTGAAGCATTACAAAAAAACGACGAAAAACCTTTAGGAGAAGTTTTGAATGATGACTTTTGGGAAGTGGAAAATAAAAAATATTATCAAAAAATTTTACAATACTTGGGACTAACTATTATCATTAGTCTTATTTTCCTAATTTTCAAGAAAAAAATAATAAAAAATTAATACTTGTTATTTCCTCTAATAATTGCTAAAATAAAAACGAGTTAAAAACTCATCTATTCTAAAATATTTTAATTTAATTTCAAAAATTTTTCTTAAGAATATTTTTGAAATAAAAAAAATTATGGAAAATGAAAAAAAGGAAAGCTCCCAAGAGCTAAGTTCTGAAAAAAAAGGTTGCAGTAAAAAAATGGACAATAAAAAAATAATATTTATTGCTATTTCCGCTGTAGTTTTAATTTTATTAGGGACTCTAATTTCTAGAATGTCACCTAACTCCGACGCTTTGAGCGTTGAAGAAGCCAAATTAAAGGCTGAAACTTTCATTAATGATAATTTAATGATGCCCGGAACCAAGGCTACTATCACCGAAGCGATAGAAGAATATGGTCTTTACAAAATATCAGTTGATGTCGGATCAGGAGAAATTATCGAGTCTTATATCAGTAAAGATGGAACATTATTTTTTCCTCAATCTATAAATATCCAAGAATATGAAGAACAAAACAATCCCAACATCGAGGCCAGCGTTGTCAGCCAAAAAAATGACCAACCAGAAATTGAATTATTTGTCATGAGTCATTGCCCTTATGGAACTCAAATGGAAAAAGCTATTATTCCGGCCCTAGAAGTATTAAAAGACAAAGTTAATTTTACTTTAAAATTTAACACCTACGCCATGCACGATAAAGCCGAATTAGACGAACAATTAAATCAATACTGTATTCAAAAAGAAGCCTCTAATAGCTTATTAACATATTTAAAATGTTTTAATGCTAGCGAAGATTCTACTAAATGTTTAGGAGAGGCTAATATTGATAAAAATACTATCTCCTCTTGTGTTAGTGCTACTGATAAGGAATACAAAATAACTGAAAATTACCAAGATAAAACAACTTGGCTAAGTGAAACTTACCCAATCTTCCCAATCTTTAATGCTGACAATGAAAAATATGGAGTTGAGGGATCTCCCACTCTAGTTATTAATGGCGAGACAGTTACTAGCGACCGGACTCCTGATGGTTTATTAAAGCTAATTTGCACTGCCTTCAATACCGCTCCAGAAGAATGCCAACAAGAACTTTCCACCACTGCCCCCGGATATGGTTTTGGAGAATAATCAAATAAACTTTGGATATAAAAAATCTGCTTAATAGCAGATTTTTTTATTTTTATAATTTCAAATTCTATAATTTTAATTTCCTTCTTTCTTTTTTTGCAAATAAGAAAAAATATCATAAGTAGCCACAGCTCCCTCACTACAAGCAGTAATAACTTGGCGAAAAAGACCTGAACCAGTAGTAATGTCTCCAGCTGACCATAAACCATCAATGTTAGTTTTTTGTCGACTATCAACAACAATATAACCTCGATCTAATTTCACTCCCAACATATCAGCCAAAGTAGTATCGGCTTCGGTTCCTATCTCTATAAAAAATCCATCTAAAACTAAAGTTTTATTTCCGGCAAATTCTTTGTCTAGTTCTATAGATTCTAATTTATTCTCTCCATTTAATTTAAGAACATTGGTTCCAAACAAAACTTCTATTTTTTTATTAACTAAAATATTATCAGCCCAAATCATTTCCCCCTTTAATTTATCACCCCGAACTATTAAATAAACTTTTTGAACTATTTCAGATAAATACAAAGCTGCAGTCATAGCACTATTTCCCCCTCCTACTACTGCTACAATTTTATCTTTAAAAAACATAGCATCGCAAGTAGCACAATAAGCTACCCCTCGACCAAGTAGACGAGTTTCATCGGCTAAATTTAATTTACGATATTTAGTACCAGTTGCCAATAAGACAGTTTTAGATTCTAAAGTTTTTCCTGATTCTGTTTTTAATTGAAAAATAACATTATCTTTTTTAATTTGAGAAATTTTTTCCATGCTCATAATCTGACCGCCAAGAGCCTCAACATGATTTTTCATTTTTTCCATCAATTCAAAACCGCTAATTTCTTTATAAGTTGGAAAATTACAAACATTATGAGCTTGAGAGATGAGACCACCGGGAATTTCTCCAACTATAACATGCTTTATCTTATAACGAGAAGCATAAATCGAAGCTGTTAAACCAGCTGGTCCAGCACCAATAATTATTAGATCGTAAATCATAAAATTAAAATAATTATAAAATATATTTTAGCGCATTCTTCCTCTTAATTTTTCAGCTTTAATAATTTTATCTAAAGCTATAATATAAGCTGAGGTACGAAGATCAATTTTCTTATCAAAATCTAAATATTTATTATAAACATTATGAAAAGATTGAACCATTTTATTCTTAAACAATTTAACCAAATACTCTTCATCTAAAATGTTGCCTGTTCTGTTTTGACTCCATTCGAAATAGCTCACCAAAACTCCTCCGGCATTAGCCAAAATATCAGGGACAACAATTATTCCCTTTTCAAATAAAATTTTATCAGCCTCATAGCTAGTTGGTCCATTAGCAATCTCTACTATATATTTAGCCTTAATCTTTTCGGCATTTTCTTTAGTAATTTGATTTTCCAAAGCTCCTAAAATTAAAATATCAACTTCTGATTCTAATAATTCATCATTAGAAATAGCCTGGTGATCAGAAAAAGCAGAAACAACTCCATATTCTTCTTTAAATTTAACTAGCTCAGTGATATTTATTCCGGCCTGATTATAAATACCCCCCTTACTATCATTGACGGCCACAATTTTAAAATTACCATCATACATCATTTTAGCAATATTTAAACCCGCGTTACCAAAACCTTGAATTGCAACAGTTAATTCTTTATCTTCTATACCTAAAGTTTTAGTTAATTCTGAAATAACAAAATAAGCTCCTTTAGCGGTAGCATCACTGCGTAAAGTAATTCCCCCTAGCTCTACTGGCTTGCCAGTAATCATTCCTGCTTGATGTTCGCCAATATTTTTTTCATATTGATCGAGCATCCAAGCCATAGTCTGTGAATTGGTATAAACATCAGGAGCTGGAATATCCTTATCCTGCCCTAAAACTTTATAGAAAGAATCAATATAAGCTCGACTCACTTTTTCTAAAAAAATTTCATCATGTTCTTTAGGGTTAAATTGAACCCCACCCTTGGCCCCACCATAAGGAAGTCCTAGTAAGGAATTTTTTAAACTCATCCAAAAAGCTAAAGATTTAACCTCATCCTCACAAACACCGGGGTGAAAACGAACACCGCCCTTTCCCGGACCTAAAGCCTGATTGGAAATAATCCTCCAGGCAGGAAACTTTTTACCGTCGACTTTCAAAGTGGCACTGGAAATTTTTTGTGGTTCTAAAAGATATTTTATTTCGTCTTCTTTTAATTTCATCAAGCCTTTTAAATCACTTAAACGACTAACAATGTTTTGAAAAACTGACATATTTTTTTAATTAATTATTTAAATGAGCAGAAATATCATTTTTTAAAGCGTCTTTAGAACGCATTCCAACAAATTCAGCTATAACAGCCCCATCTTTAAATAATTTCATATTAGGGATGCTTTGAATTTCATATTTTTGAGCCAACTCTTGATTATTGGCATCACTGGTATCAACTTTCGCAATCTTAACCTTACCAGCTAAATCAATTGCTAATTCGTCTAAAATTGGTGACATCATTTTACAAGGCATGCACCAAGGAGCCCAAAAATCCACTAAAACTGGAATTTTTTCCTCCAAAACTTCGGCTGAAAAATTATCCTTACTAACATCTAGAGCTTTACTCATAAAATTATTACTTATTCAAAATATTTTGCTTTATTTTTCAAAAATTATTTTAAATAAGTTTAATTATTTTTATTTATTTTTTTAAAACTTCAGAAAAAATTTTCTTAACTTTTTCTTTATTACTCGGACACTCTTTTAAAAAGCATGTATTAAATTCTTCTTCTAAAACTCTATCCATTAAAGAAGAAATACTAGATTTAATAGCTTTTAATTGGATAACGGAATCAAAACAATTATTATTTTTACTATTTAGCATTTTTTTAACTCCCTCCAACTGTCCGATTAATATATTTATTCTTTGTTCAATACTACGCATATTTTTATTGTTATTTTAAGATTATATTATTATTATAGCAAACACCCCCTGAGGGTGTCAAGTATATCAAATAATTGCCATTTTAAAAAAAATAATATAAACTCATAACATAAAACTTAAATCAATTATATGGCCTTATCTATCGGAATTGTTGGTTTGCCCAATGTCGGAAAATCAACCCTTTTCAATATTTTAACCAAGAAAAAAGTAGAAGCAGCTAATTACCCTTTTTGCACCATCGATCCTAACGTTGGTGTTGTTAAGGTTCCCGATAAGCGTTTAGAAAAAATTGCTGAAATATCTCAACCAGCCAAAATTATTCCGACCTTCATCGAATTTACCGATATTGCCGGCCTAGTAAAAGGAGCTCATGAGGGAGAGGGTCTAGGCAATCAATTTTTATCTCATATCCGAGAATGTGATGCTATTTGCGAAGTCATTCGTGATTTTAAAGACGAAAATGTTATTCATATTGAAGGTAAAATAAATCCAATAAACGACCAAGAAACAATCAGCATGGAGCTCATCTTTGCTGATCTAAAAACTATTGAAAAAAGATTGGAAAAAATTAATAAAGAAATAAAAAGCAACACTAAAGAAGCCTTAAAGCAAAAAGAAATTTTAGAAAAAATACAAAAAACATTAGAAGAGG
This sequence comes from Patescibacteria group bacterium, assembly GCA_028696995.1. Classification (GTDB taxonomy): domain Bacteria; phylum Patescibacteriota; class Patescibacteriia; order Patescibacteriales; family UBA12465. The sequence continues at coordinate 25,128 of JAQVFY010000003.1, read as the reverse complement.
GTCAAGCTGTTAGAAGTTTAAACTTTAAAGAAAATGATTTGCCTTTTATTAAAAGCTTAAACTTATTAACTATAAAACCAATAATTTACGCCTTAAATTCTGATGAACCCGAAAAAGCCGATGATTTTCCCTGGGATGGAGAAATAATTAAAATTAATGTTAAAATAGAGGAAGAAATTGCTTCCTTGCCCGAAGAAGAGCAAGAAGAATATTTAAAAGAACTGGGCATAGCTAAAAGTGGTTTAGATAAATTAATTTATTCCTCTTATAAACTACTGGGACTAGAAACTTTTTTTACCACTGGAAAAGATGAAACTAGAGCTTGGACAATAAAGAAAGGGAGTAAAGCTCCCCAGGCGGCAAGAGAAATTCATACTGATTTTGAAAAAGGTTTTATCAGGGCTGAGGTAATCAATTGGGAAAAATTTATTGAAGCGGGTAGTGAAAATCGGGCTAAAGAGCTTGGCTGGATAAAAACTGAAGGGAAGGATTATATCGTTAAAGATGGTGATATTTGTAATTTTTTGATTGGTAAATAAAGCAAAATAATCGTTTGAAATAAGAGCTAAATATTATACAGCCAAAAAGTGTTGATAAACTTAATATTATTTGATATAATATAAATAATGGTCATCATGTGATGACCAAAAACAAGGAGGACCAAACAATGAAGCAAAACAGAAACCGCGGAGCACCGCAAATGCTAAACCAACAAAAAAACATGCCCGGCCGGTAAGTAAGAACTGTAAAATGCCAAAGGCTCCAAAAGGAGCCTTTGTTTTTTTATTACCTAATAAAAAAACATATCTCGCCCATTAAGTAAGATATGTTTTATTATTGTTCAAATTTTGTGACCCCTAGGGGAATCGAACCCCTGTTGTCAGGATGAAAACCTGGTGTCCTAACCACTAGACGAAGGGGCCAACTTAAATAAAATACTTTTAGCCCTTCACTAAAAGTATTTTTATTCTATATTTATTTTCAATAATTGTCAATACAATTAATAACTTGCTCAAAAACAAAAGTTCAGCTAAAATATACTCATATGTATATATTAGGACTAGAAAGTAGTTGCGACGAAAGCGCCGCCTCTATTATAAAATTTAATAATGCCGGGAATTTTAAAGTTTTATCCGACGTCATCTCTTCCCAAATAACCATTCACCAAAAGTACGGTGGAGTAGTACCAGAAATCGCTGCTCGCGAGCATGTACTAACCATACTCCCAACCATTGACGAATGCTTCAAAAAAAGCAAAATTAAACCGCTTGATATTTCGGCTATTGCCCTAACTTCCGGGCCGGGACTTATCACCTCCCTAATTTCAGCCAGTGAAACAGCCAAGGCCCTGGCTTTAGTTTGGCAAAAACCAATTATACCAATAAACCACATTGAAGGCCACATTTATTCAGCCTTTATTGAAAATCAAAAAAAGATAAAATTTCCAGCCCTGATTTTAACTGTCTCTGGAGGTCATAATATTTTAGCTGTAATGGAAAAAAATTTAAAATACAAAATAATCGGGCAAACCCTAGACGATGCAGCCGGAGAAGCTTTTGATAAAGCTGCCAAAATGATGGGGCTCGGCTATCCGGGCGGACCAATAATTTCTCAAATGGCTAAAAAATATTTAAAGGAAAACAAGAATCCGGTAGAAATAGAACTACCTCGTCCAATGTTAGGTTCACCAAATTTAAATTTTTCCTTTTCCGGGCTAAAAACAGCTCTACTATACAAATTAAAAAAAGACAAAAATTGGAAGAAAAAAATTCCTCAATACTGTTATTCTTTTCAAAAAGCAGTCATTGATACTTTAATATTTAAAACTATCAAGGCCATCAAAAAATACCAAGTCAAAACCATTGTTCTAGTTGGTGGAGTTTCAGCCAATATGAAATTGAAAGAAGAGCTTGAAAAAAAGATAAAACAAGAATTTAAAAATATTAACCTAGTCTATCCCTCACTTAAATACACCGGAGATAATGCCACGATGATCGCCTTGGCCGGAATTTACCACTTTTTATACAATAAAAAAAATATAAAAAATTATAAGAAGATAAAAATTAACTCTAATTTAAATTTATCCTAATAAACAAAAACCCCTGTAAATAAAGGGTTTTATAGCTAAAATGTCAATTTACTGATAACTATTGACATTTTTTTATTTATCTGCTATAATAAATAGTTATGTTTTAAAAATTAAAAACCGATTTAAGCGGGCCAGGCACGACAAGCATGGGACTTTCTTTCAGGGTTTGGAGGCTAAGGCTTCAAAATTACTAAAAGAAATTTTCTTGCCTATCCCGCTTAAGTCGGTTTTTTTATAAAAAATATATTAAATATTAATTAAATCAGAAAAGCGGATATGTAAATACCTGCTTTTTTTATTTTTTCCCAAAAACCTATTTATAATCTCTACTTCTTTTATTCACTTAAAACCGATGTACTGCTAGAAGTACTAGAAGCCCCCTCCTCTTTAGACTCTTCGCCAACAACGCTATCAGTACTAGTACTATTTTCATCTTTTGGTTCTACTCCCAATAAACAAACCTCTCGCCAAGGAACATACTTAGAATAAAATCTATTTTCCACCTTATTCTCATTTTCTAGACCAGGATTATAAACAACGGTATAATCAAAATAAGCATCGGCCCCAGAGTGAGCACTTTCGGTACATTTTTTTTCTCCTGGTTTTAAATCAGTTGTTTCGATAATTTGGGTTGGACCAGGTTTAACAATATTATAAATAACCGGATAAGTAGTAGTGGCCGTTCGTCCATCTGAACGCCCCCAGAAATCAAAATAAATATCATTATAACCTTCAAAGCGAGCCTGAATTAAAATATTATTACCAGTATCATTTTTAAATTTTAAATCAGGACGAGGAGTATAAACAGTCGCATCAGTTCCAGCTGGCTCATAATACGAAACTCGATAAGAATGATTTCGCCTTTCAGTAATCGGCAATCCAGTAGCCAATGCTCCACGAAACATAGTAGTGGCAATTTGGCAAAGTCCTCCGCCATATTCGGGAATAGTTTTGTTTCCCTTAATCACCAACTCCGTTAAATATCCGGTACTACCATCAACTACTCCCAAAGCTTGAACTAAAGAAAATTCTTCATCTGGTTTTATTATCAGACCATGAAGCTTACTAGCCCCCACCTTAATATTATGTCGTCTATTAGTGGGAGATCCAGCAAAATTAGAATGACCTGTTCCAATAATCTCCTTAATACCCAAATCATTAACATTGCCTACGCTTTCTATGGGTTCAACATCTAATACTAAATAAATCTGTTTCATATCACGATTATCAAAAGCTTGTTTAATATTTAAAAAGCTTTGCTCCAGATTCAAAATTAATCCATCCTTACCAGACTCAAAAGAAGTAACCCGACCATTTTGAAATTCAAACCTAGGAAGAACCGCCTCTTGCTGAACCTCGGGTTTAACAACTTCCTCTAAATATTTCTGTACTTTTTCTGGATCTAAAGCTACTCGCGCTTCAATAAATTTATCACCAGAGAATTGAGGCTCCAAATAAAGCCAAGGAGCAAAATCCAAAAATTCAACTTTAAATTCTTTTTGACTTTTATCATCTCGCAAAGTAAAAGGAGCTAAATCTAATAAATTATCAGCCTCAAATTCCAATCCCAAAGTATCTTCCAATTTAAAATCAGGATAATCATTGATTATATTCAAATAAATATTATCATTTTTTAAAAAACTAACATTTTTATTAAAATCAGCTAAAAATTTATCATAATTTATCTTCTGACCTGAATTTTCCGGCTCAATAAAAAACAAGACATTTATTTTACTATCGGAAAGAAGCTCTTCTCTAAAAACTAAACGAGGGTTCTGAGCTGGGTTTTCTAAATCAGAAAAATTTTCTTGCAAATTTTTTAAAATATTATCCTCCTGAATAGTAAAGTCTAATTTAATTTTAGTCTTAAAAAATAATAATTTTATTCTAGTAAAATAATCAGAAAAATTACCCTGACGAGAAATAGCATAAGCACTACTAATACTCTTATTAATATTAAAAACAACTTCCTGAAAAACTAAATCAGGCTCAAAAGAAGAGCTTAAATTAAACCAAGAAATTTCACGATCTTTTAAAATTATTTTAAAACCTGATTTATTAAAATTATCAATTTTTTTAGAAAGCAAACTTTCGGCCTCTTGCGGACTCAAACCTGAAACCTCAATATCGTTAATATAAATATGACGATAAATTTTTCCAGAAAATTTCTTTTCTAAAATTAAAGAGCTGATAAATAAAAAAATAAGCATAATTATAAATATGCCCACTACCCAAAATATTATTTTTTTTAATTTTGCTTTCATACTAAATTTAAATATATAATCATTAACTTAATATTTCATTTAAAATATCTTTAGCAAACTGCTTTCTTTTTTCCGTATCACTACCAGCTAAAGAAATTAAAAAACTTATTTTATCGCCAATTTTAATATCAGTTGGCAAGTCTTCTTTAGACCATAAAACTTTACGCTCACTAAGAATTTCTTGCAAAACAGCCTTATCTTCCTGCCATTCAATTAAAATAAAAATCTTTTCCATAATAAAGTTAAGATTTAATTTTTATTTTAATCTTTTGATCCTTATAAATTTTCTCTAAAGAAATAGTCAAAACTCCATTTTCTAAAACCGCCTCCATTTTTTTATTATTTACTTCTTCTGGTAAAATTAGAGTTCGAGAAAAAGACCCCCAATAACATTCTTGTAGTAAACACTCGGCCTGACTAATTAAACTATCTGGCTCTCTTTTACCTTTAATAGTTAAAATATCTTTGTTTAAAGAAATAAATAAATTCTCCGGTTTAACACCAGAAATAGTAGACTTAACAATTATTTGATCAGAAGTTTGATAAACATCAACCAATAATTGCCCTTCGGCCAATTCTTCTTCAGCCCAAGAAAAAGATTTATAATCATCTTCATCTTGAGGAGAAATTTTATAAGAATTAACTTTGTTTTTTTTGAATAAATTCATATGTGGGCATAGATGGATTTGAACCGTCGACCCCCGCCTTATAAGGGCGGTGCTCTAACCGCTGAGCTATATGCCCAAAAGAAAACGTGGGTATATCCCGACTCGAACGGGAGACCTCTACGATGTCAACGTAGCGCTCTAGCCAACTGAGCTATACACCCGATAAAATCCAATAATAACAAATTGCCATCTGAACTCAAATGACTATTAAAATATTAGCATTATTGAAATATTTTTTCAAGACGATTTTTAATATTAGAAATAACCTCAAATTCTAAATCTTTAATGGGTCGAGCTACGGCTGATTGAGCTATTTTTTTAGTCCCCTCCGGATTAAGATTTCTTATTAAATCCAAAGAGTTAATATTTTTAACCGAATAAACTAAAACATTGGTTTTAAAAATTTGACCAGAATCATTATTGTGAACAACGATAGTTTTATTATCAAAATCTTCTTGATCTTTTTCGCTAATATAATGATCATCTAAAATTGACATTTCTGATAAAGAATAAAAAATAACAATGACTTTAGCGGTGGGGATACTAAGAATTAATTCATCAATAACATCTTGCAAATTTTCTTCGTTGGAATTGGAAATCTGAAAATCATTTTTAAATAAAGTTGCCCAAATTATATCATTACTTTCGTTAATTGATAAATTATTTAAAACTCTTCCCCACAACTTTAAAGTGCTTAAACTCCTAGATCGATATAAATTAGCGACGATCTCTTCTCTCCTACCTCCCATTTCAATTAATTTAGAAGAAATATTTAAAGTTTGGGGAGTTAAATTTGGGGTTTTAAAACTCTTGGTTTTAAAAATTATTCCACACAACAAACAAGTAGCAATATCTTCGTCAATCAATTCTTTTTTAAAATCAAATAATAAATTAAAAATGACTTCAGTTGAAGAAACAGCATTGAGATCAATAATATTTAATTGCCCAAATTCTTCATTATCCGGACTATTATCAATATTGATAATAGGAGTCTTATAAAAAAAATCAATATTAGTATCATAAATTCGCCCCAATGATTCTAAATCTCGACAATCAACTGTAATAATTAGATCATATTTAAAACCACTCATATTGGACTTAATATCCTTATTAGTAAAAAATCCATCACGTGGCGAAATAATAAAATTTAAATAATTATCCTTAATAGTATATTTAATATGATCGACTTTAGCATTCTTCAAATCAACTGAAACAATAAATTTCATCAAATTTTCTAAAGAACTCTTTATTTCTGAAAAGGATGGTAAAAATTTAAAAGATTCTGCTGGAATTCTAAAATTACCAGAATTATTCATTTTTTCAGCCCCAACTTCTACATTTTTTCCTATTTTTTTTAAATACAAATATAAAGCCAAGGCGCTAGAAATAGCGTCTCCACTCCAATCTACTGGAAAGGTTAATAAAATATTATTAGACTTTTCTATTAAATTAAAAAACTGCTGACTTAATTTCATTTTTTACCGATTTAAACTTTAATTAATTATTATATATTCAATTCCAAAAATAGTCAATTATAATTGACCTGCTGTATTAATTTTGTTAATATAATGCTATAATTTATAAGCGAAAATAAATTAAATATGGACCAAAAAATGGACAAGACTTATAATCCAGTCCTCTGGGAGGATCAAATATATGAAAAATGGGAAAAATCAGGCTATTTCAATCCTGATAATTTAAATTTGCCAGAAAACGCACCTAATTACACCATGATTCTACCTCCCCCTAATATTACTGCCAAACTTCATATTGGTCATTCTTCGGTTATGGCCATCGAAGACCTTTTTATTCGTTATCATCGTCTTTGCGGATATCGCACTCTTTGGATTCCGGGAACAGACCACGCTGCTATTGCTACTCAAAATGTGGTAGAAAAAAAAATATTAGCTGAAGAAAAAAAAACTAGACATGACTTAGGTAGAGAAAAATTTTTGGAAAAAGTTTGGGAATTTTTACACGAAACTCAAGCTGTCATTCTAAAACAAACTCGCAAAATGGGGGCTTCTATCGACTGGAGTCGCACCGCTTTTACTCTCGACGAAGATAGAAAACGAGCCGTTAATAAAATGTTCGTAGATATGTATAAAGAAGGCATTATCTACCGCGGAGAAAGAATCGTTAATTGGTGCCCTCGCTGTCAATCAACCTTAGCTGATGATGAAATCGAATATCAAGAACAAAAAGCATCTTTTTATACCTTTAAATACGACCAAAATTTCCCAATAGCTATTTCTACTACTAGACCTGAAACCAAATTAGGCGATACGGCTATAGCAGTCAATCCTAAGGATGAAAGATACAAAAAATATATTGATCAAGAATTATCAGCCAATTTTTGCGGGCAAGAATTAAATTTAAAAATAATTGCCGACATTAATGTTGATATGAATTTTGGAACTGGAGCTTTGGGAGTAACTCCTGCTCATTCTATGATAGATTCCCAAATGGCTATAAAAAATAATCTAAAAACCATTAAAGTTATTGACGAAGAAGGAAACATTAAAGAAAATTTTGGTAAATTTTCCGGCCAGAAAGTTTTAGTCGCCAGAAAAATGATAATAGAAGAATTGCAAGAAAAAAATCTAATAATAAAAGAGGAAGAAATTAATAATAATTTATCGACCTGCTACCGTTGCGGAACAGCTATTGAACCATTACCATCTAAGCAATGGTTTGTCAGCGTAGATACCAAAATTCCTCGCCTCGGAAACAAATCTCTAAAAGAAAAAGCTATTGAAGCCGGAGAAAATAAAAAGATTGAATTCATCCCTGATAGATTTACTAAAAGATATTTAGATTGGATGACAAATTTACATGATTGGTGCATCAGTCGTCAAATTTGGTTTGGTCATGAAATCCCTGTTTGGTATCGAGGAGAAGAAATATACGTCGGAGAAGAAAAGCCCCAGGGAAAAGACTGGAAACAAGACCCTGATACTTTAGACACTTGGTTTTCCTCTGGAATGTGGACCTTTTCTACTCTTGGCTGGCCTGATAATTTTCAAAATGGCAAAAAATTAAATGATCTCCAAAAATTTCACCCCACCCAAATGCTAGAAACCGGTTATGAGTTAATCACCCTTTGGATATCACGAATGATTATGATGTCTATTTTTGCTTTAGATGAAATTCCTTTTGAAAAGGTATATTTACATGGCATGGTTTTAGATAAGAACGGCAAAAAAATGAGCAAATCCAAAAGAAATGGTATTGATCCACTAGATATGATCGAAAAATTTGGTACTGATTCCTTGCGCCTAGCCCTACTTCTTGGTAATACCCCAGGGAACGACCTGCGCATGAGCGAAGAAAAAATTGCTGGTTATCGTAATTTTATAAATAAACTTTGGAACATTAGTCGCTTTATAATCTCTAAAACAAATGATTTTTCCGATGACTTTGATCCTCAAAAATTAAGCTTGAGCGACAAATGGATCTTAAATAAATTAAATAAAACTATCAAAAAAACAAGTCTGGATTTATCAGCCTACAAATTTTCTTTAAGCGGAGAAGAATTAAGAGAATTTACTTGGAATGATTTAGCCGATTGGTATCTAGAGGCTAATAAATTTGAAAAAGATGAAGATAATAAAAATAAGGTTTTATTATTCATCTTAAAAAATATTTTAAAACTATGGCACCCCTTCATTCCTTTTATCACTGAAACTATTTGGCAACAATTAGGAGAAAAACAAATGCTAATAGTCAGTTCTTGGCCCCAAGCCCAAGAAGTTAATTTTGATTCCGAAGAACAATCATTTAATATAATTCAGGAAATCATCATGTCTATCAGAAATGCTCGCTCTGAACATCGGATCGAACCAGGAAAAAAATTACAGGCCATAATATTGAGTCCCCGAAATAAAGAATTATTAGAACAACAGAGTCACCTGATTAAAAGCCTAAAAACCGGAATAAACCAGATAAAAATTATTGGTGACAAATCAGAGATTAGTGCTAAAAAAAATATCTTCATAACCTTGGCTGATATAGAAATTTATTTAATAGGAGGATTTGATGAAGAAAAAGAAAAAATTCGCCGAGATAAAGAAATTGCCAATTTAAAAAAGATGATTGATTCTATTGAAAATAAATTAAATAATCAAAATTTTGTTAATAAAGCTCCGGCCGAATTAGTTGCTCAGGAAAAAGAAAAATTAAATAATTATAAATTAGAATTACGTAAAATATTAAACTAATATTATGACTCTAAAAAAATATATATTAAGTCTAAGCTCCCTAGTTTTAATAACCTGGGCTATCTTCATTTTTCTAGCAACAATGATAAACCCCGAAACCAGTAATTGGCTTGGCTTTACTTTTTTCTACTTCTCCCTATTTTTAGCTCTAAGTGGAACCATAAATATTTTAAGTTTCCTGGTACGTCGTAATATTTTTAAAAAAAACCTAGATTTTCACCTAGCCAAAAGTTCCTTTCGCCAATCATTCCTTTTTTCCTTTTTAATAATAGCTGTTATGTTTATGTTGGCAGAAAATCTTTTCTCCTGGCTCAACATCATTATTTTAATAATAATTTTATCAATAATTGAATACATTTTAATTAGTGATTCCTAAAAATCACTCAAAAATATGAACAATAAACTAATACAAATAAAAAAAGAAATTTTAGATAAATTAGAAGAGATTAAAGATTCAGAAAATTTAAAAAACATAGAAGAAAAATATTTAGGACGAAAAAGTGAATTAGCCCTAACCTTAAAAAACATTAAAAATTTAAGTGCTGATTTAAAAAAAGAAGCCGGACTTCTAGCTAATTCTATTAAAAAAGAAATTGACGAAAAACTAGGAGAAATTCGTCAAAAAATAGACTCACACAATAATAAAAAGGAATTTATTGACCCAACTTTACCGGGAGAAATAAATGATCACGGACATCTCCACCCCACTAGCATCGTTTTAGAAGAAATAGAAGATCTTTTCTCTTCAATGGGCTTTATGATTTTAGATGGACCAGAACTAGAAAGCGACTATTATAATTTTACAGCTTTAAATTTTGCCAAACATCACCCCGCCCGTGAAATGCAAGACACTTTTTTTATTAACCATAAAAATAAAGAAGAAGAATATGATATGGTTATGCGAACTCATACCTCCCCCATGCAAATTCGAGCTATGGAAAAATATGGAGCTCCTCTTAAGGCCATAGTCCCCGGTAAATGTTTTCGCAACGAGGCAACTGATGCTCGCCATGAACACACTTTTTACCACATTGAAGGAATTATGATTGCTGAAGATATCAGCTTTGCTCATCTTAAGGGAGTATTAGAAGTTGTCGGGAAAAAACTATACGGACCAAATACTAAATTAAGAATGCGTCCCAAACATTACCCTTTTGTGGAACCAGGAAGTAATGGTGAATATACCTGCTTTTTATGCCAAGGAAAAGGCTGTCGAGTTTGTAAATATACTGGCTGGTTAGAAATTCTGGGTTGTGGAATGATACATCCGGAAGTTTTAAAAAAGGGAGGAATAGATCCAGAAAAATACAGTGGATTTGCCTTTGGTTTTGGCTTAGACCGATTAACTATGTTGAAATACAATATTGATGACGTTCGCCTCTTTAATAGTGGGGACTTACAATTTTTAAATCAATTTTAATAAAAATAAATTAAAAATATGAAAATCTCATTAAATTGGCTCAAAGAGTTTGTTAGTCTAACAAATATTAGTGCCGAAGAAATAAAAGAGAAATTGACAGCCCATACTGTTGAAGTGGAGGACATTATTACTCAAAAAGATAATTTTAAAAATGTAGTTGTGGCTGAAATAATTTCCGTAGAAAAACATCCCCAGGCCGACAAACTACAGATTGCTTTTGTAAAAACCGACCAAGAAAAAAATCTAAAAATAGTTTGTGGAGCCCCCAATATTGCTGTTGGACAATTAGTTCCCCTGGCTCAGGTAGGAGCTATTTTGCCGAATGGACTGGAAATTAAAAAAGCAGAAATTAGAGGAGAAGAATCCAACGGAATGCTTTGTGCCGAAGATGAATTGGGCCTAGGAACAAATCATGATGGTATTATGATTTTAGAAAAAAATGCTAAATTAGGACAAAATTTAGCAGAACACTTAGGGCTAGATGAAACTACTTTAGAAATAGACAATAAATCTATTTCTAATCGCCCTGATCTTTGGTGTCATTATGGATTGGCTCGAGAATTAAGTGTTATCTTTAATAGAAAATTAAAGAACTATGAAACTAAAGATATAAAAATTAAAAAAAGTAAGAAAGAAAAAAAGGGTAATATCCAGGTTGAAATAAAAACTAAAAATCTTTGCAAAAAATACTTAGCTTTAAAAATAGATAATATTGTAATAGAAGAATCCCCGGAATGGATCAAAAATAAATTAACCGCTATCGGCATTAAACCAATTAACAATATTGTTGATGTTACTAATTATGTCATGTTTGAAACTGGACAACCTTTACACGCCTTTGACGCCGAAAATATCAAAAAAATAATAGTCAGAAAAGCAGAGAAAAACGAAAAAATAATAACTCTTGATGACCAAGAAAAAATTCTAAACGAAGATGATCTGATTATAGCTAGTGATCAAGAGATTTTAGCTATTGCCGGAGTTATTGGCGGTAAAAATAGTCAAATTAACAAAGCAACCACCTCTATAATAATAGAATCGGCTAATTTTGACGCTATTTCAGTCCGAAAAACAGCCCAAAGACTGTCCTCTCGAACTGATGCTGCTATGCGCTTTGAAAAAGGTCTAGACGCCAATCTCTGCTCAATAGCCTTAAATAAAGTGGTGGAAATAATTAAAAAAAGTCAAAATAAAATTGGACTAAATTATGAAATAGTAGAAGAGGGACATTTTAAAACCGAAACCAAAGCTATCAAATTAAATTTATCATGGGTTGAAAAAATTATTGGTCAAAAAATTGAAGACAAAAAAATAAAAAATATTTTTTCTGATCTAAGATTAGAAGTCAAAGAAACAGAAAAAGAGGATGAATTGGAAATAATTATTCCTTCTTGGCGACAAAAAGACTTACAAATAAAAGAAGATTTAATCGAAGAATTAATCAGAATTTATGGATATAATAATATTAATATTATTATGCCTAAAAGTGATATCAACCCACCAGAAAAAAATAAGGAACTAGAATTAATTAAAAAAATAAAAAAGATCCTATCTCTAAGTTATAAAATGACCGAAACCTATAATTATTCTTTTGTTAACGAAGAGCAATTATTAAAATTAAATTTAGACCCTAAAACCTACATCAAACTACTAAACCCCCTTTCTACTCAGCACACCTTATTACGCCAAACTCTAAGCACCAACTTACTCAGCAATATTAAAACTAATCAAGCTAAGTATGAAAAAATTGCCTTATTTGAAATTGGAAATATTTTTTTAAATATTGCTGGAGGGCCCAATAAGGATAATAGCTTCTTAGAAAATCTCCCCTACCAAGAAAAAAAATTGGCTTTAATTTTAGCACAAAATAAAGGGGAAACCTTCTCTGATTTAAAAAATATTATTTTTAACGCTTTATTAGAAATAAGCTCTGGACAAGAAATTGAATTTATATCTACCGAATCAATTATTGAGTGGTCTGACAAAAAAGAAAAATGCTTATTATTATTAAACGGAAAGGAGATTGGATTTTTAGCCAAAATTGACAAAGATGTTTTGCAAAAAAACGGCATTAAAAAAGAAGTCTCTTCTTTAGAAATAAGTTTAAAAACATTATTAATAGCTCTAGCCAGCTCTAAAACTCAAGAATATCAAGCTATTTTTAAATTTCCACCTGTCAATCGTGATTTAGCCTTTGTAATTGATGAAAAAATATTCTATAATAACATTAAACAGGAGATAAAAAACTTTCATCCTTTAATCAAAAAGGTGGAACTCTTTGATGTTTATTCTGGAAAAAATTTACCTGATCATAAAAAAAGTTTAGCCTTTCATATTGTTTATCAACATGAAGAAAAAACTCTAACCAATGAAGAAATAGATGCCATTCAAGACAAATTAATAAAAAATTTACAAGAAAAATTTTCCGCACATTTACGAGATTTTTAATTAACTAAATATAAAATTATGTTAGAAACAAGTAAGGATATCTTAAACGTATCCATCGCTGGAGCAGTTATTGTTCTAGTTATTTTTCTATGTTTTGCTTTGTATTATTTAATTGCTAACCTAAAAAGAATTAATCGTATTAGCGGACAAGTAGAAAAAGGGGTTACTAAGATCGACAATTTAGTAGATTTAATAAAAAACAAAGTCAATCAAAGTAGCTCTTATCTTTTTCTGTTTGGAAAATTAGCTGAAAAGGCTATGAGTTATTTTATCTCCAAAAAAGATAAAAAAAATGAAGAAGAAAGTCCTAAAAACAGTAAAAAAAATTATAAAAGAAAATAATGAAAAAAATTATTCTTACCGGTGATCGCCCGACCGGACAATTACATATTGGTCATTTATTTGGTTCTCTTTTAAATAGAGCCAAATTACAAGACGAATACAAAACCTATATCATGATAGCTGATGTTCAGGCTTTAACTGATAATTTTTCTAATCCTGAAAAAGTCCGAGCCAATGTTATGGAAGTTGCCATGGATAATTTAGCGGTTGGGATCGATCCTAAAAAATCAACTATCTTTATTCAATCACTTATTCCTGAAATTGCTGAATTAACTGTCTTTTATTCCAATCTAGTAACAATTGCTCGATTACAAAGAAATCCGACTGTCAAGGAAGAAATCAAGCAAAAGGCAGATTTATTTAAAGATAGCGTTACTTTTGGTTTCTTGGGTTATCCCGTCAGTCAGGCGGCTGATATCACTGCTTTTGAAGCTAATTTAGTGCCAGTAGGCGAAGATCAACTACCCCAAATAGAACAAACTAAAGAAATTGTAAGAAAATTTAATAGCCTTTACGGTGAAACTCTGATTGTGCCCGAAGCTATGATTAGTAATTTTGGTCGCGTTAAAGGATTAGATGGTAATACTAAAATGGGTAAAAGCCTGAACAATGCTATTTACATTGCAGATAGTCCAGAAATGATTGAACAAAAAGTTAAAAAAGCTTTAACTGATACTCAGAAATTAAAAGTAGATGACAAGGGACACCCAGAAATTTGTACAGTTTTTTCTTATCATGAAATTTTTAGTAAAGGTAATTTGGGAAACATTAAAAAGGAATGTCAAAATGGAGCTCGTGGCTGTGCTCAATGTAAAAAAGAATTGACGAATAATATTATAGAATTCCTTAAACCAATTCAGGAGAGAAGAAAATATTATGAAAAAAGGCCGAAGTTGGTAGAAAAAATATTGAAAGATGGCACTAAAAGAGCTAAGAAAAAAGCAGAAGAGACCTTGAAGAAGGTTAAGAAAAAGATGAAACTAGATTATTTTAAATAATACAAAAAATAGAGGTTTATACCTCTATTTTTTATTTATTTAAAAAAAATTGTTTAGGTTTATTTAGAAAAATTTTTCCACATTTGACTGGCTCTTGGTTTTGTATCACCAACATATTTGCTTCCCATCTCTTTAGAATATGGCTTTTGGCATTCTGACGACAATTCCTCAAAAGCCATTTGAGCAATTGGCATTTTATAATAAAGCAAAATAGGTATATTAGCAGTATTATGAAGCTCTAAAGTCATTTTAAGACAATTACCTGGATCCAAAAAACCAGCTGTAATGTGTATAAGAACCCCCATTCTACCTACTGAGCTCTTACCTTCTAAACGACCGACGTATTTAGCAGAAACCCCTGTTTTTTCATAAATAAGACCCAAGGCAAACTCTCCCGGATGAAGCACGAAAGGTTGATTTTCATCTATCTCAATTTCTTTCATCATGTCATCCATCGGCTTTTTAGGATCAATAACATAATTTAATTTGGTATCAAAAACCAAAAAATGTTTATCTAAATGCAAGTCGACCGAGGCTGGTTGTAAATATTTTTTATCAAAGGGATCAATAGTTATATCACCATGATCTAAGGCTCTTAGAATATCTTTGTCGGATAAAATCATATTTTAAAAATTATATTTATTTCGCACAATCCTGCAAAATCTCATCAGGGAACTCATATTTTGATAAATCACAAGGAATGCTACCATTGCCATCAAAAACAATTTGCCAATCCCCCATGATATTAGTGGCTAAAAATAATCCACCAGGAGCACCAGGTTCAAAACTTATTTGTCCTCTGATATGATTATCAGTTTCTTGATTAATACTAACCACCAAAGTTTCTCTGTATTTAGGATATTTTTCAGAAAAAAGTTGTTCCAAAGTATCTT
>JAQVFY010000003.1:0-9776 GCA_028696995.1 Patescibacteria group bacterium | reverse complement strand
TAAACCAGTACACCTCCAATTTATCTCAGCCATTTCCGTTTCAGTAAATACCACACAAGCTGGATTACAACCAGCTGGACTTGAATTTAAAACAGCATCAAACCACCAAGTTTTGCTATTTTCGTTGTAGTAACCGGAACCTAAAGACTCTCCCTCTTTTATACAAACTGATTCAGCAATTACTCGAGCCTCACTTTCAGTTAAGGGGCTACTGATTTCGGGCTGAACATTGGAATTTTTTGGTTTAGAAAACGAACACCCACTCAAGATGGCAATGAGTAATAATGAAAAAAAGATAGTAATAATTTTTTTCATAATGTTATAAATTAATTATAATAAATATTATTTTTAATTAAAGAAATTTTCCGGAACCGCTTATCACGATGTTACCAAATGTAAACTCTATCCACCGTAATTATTCACTTAGCTTTTTTAATCTCCTAATGACTGAACCCTTATATAATCTGAAAGCTTTTCTTTTCTCCTTAATATAAATATAAGGTGTGCCAAGCACTTCTGAACAATTTTTACATTTTAATACAGGAACGTCTTTTATATTATTGTTTTGCAGACCAACCATTTCCGAAGGCTCGAATATTCTATCTAAGTATAAACGTCGTAAATTACCTGGGCCATCTTTCTGATAAACGACAACCAAGTTTTCGCACTTACGACAGCAAACATTTAACAACCTTGAATGGCCACCTCGAGAAGACTTATATTTATCTTTCCTAAAAGAAAAATTTTCTTTTTTCATCTTTGAATATAATTTATTTCCGACAACATCAGACTTAAGGTAAGTTTTTCAACCAAAATAATCATACTAAAAAATTTGGGAGTGCTAAATGCCATAAACAAACTCTTTAAACCCTATTAATTGCCCTGAGCGATAGGCAAAAACACGACGTAATCCAAATGAGGCTAAAAAAATTTTTCAATAGGCCTGTTTAGTGTGGAAACAAAATTTCTATAATAACCCATAATAAAACAAAAAAGCCTGAAACAGTAGATATAAATACAAAAACAGAATGATCTTTCTTTCTCATAATACCCAGTATACCACAAAGAAAAGCAAAAATACCAGAAAAGAATCCTCCCAACATTGATATTGCTAATCCTGGTCGAGCAATTATGTCATTAAATATTGTTTTTCCGGCCGAAACAGATTCATAAAAACCTATAAATGACATACCAATATAAAATAATATTGGGGCTACAATAATCAAACTAATCGACCATTTACCTAGATTACTTTTTGGTTCAAAATTTATTTTCATTATATTTATATATAGATTATTGAGTATACAAATGTTTTTATTTTTTAAAGCTCACCAAAAATATTTTAAAAACAAATTTTTCAAAAATATGTCGCCTAACGTTCGCGTATATCTGATGTTGCGACTGAAGGGAGCAATATAGGTAGAGGCTCTTTAAGAGCCGTAACCAAATATACGCTGTTAGCTGATGTATTCCTTTTCTTTTTTTTTGATAAGAAAACTTGTTTTAAAAAATTTTCAAATTTCTTTTTCCGTTTTGGATTTTGGGCAGAGGGGTTAGGGGTGAATGCCCAAAATTCAAAACACAATATTTCTTTTTCGTTTGAGGGAGGGGTAAGAGGGAAACTAAAGGGGTGAATTACCCCGACCATATTTTATTTATTTGTTTTGTATGGCGTCCATTGGGGGTTTTCTTTAATATATTCTTTTAAATAATTAAGCGTTTTATTAGAATATTTTTGCACTTTTGATGTTTTTCCAGATTTAATCGAGGTGTGGTACTCGGGGTTATTTAATAATTTTAAATGTTTTATTAATTTTTGAATAAAATATGATGTTACATTCATTATACGATAAAGGTCTGACTGTAAAAATGGGTAATCAACTTCGGGATTACTTTTTTTGACTAAAACTGTCAGTGACTCCGAGGCTTTCTTTGCTTTATTTGTAGTAATTTCAGATTTGTAGCCTTTTGGTGTTTCTACGGGAACTACAATAACGTTCTCTTGCTTGTTTGTGTAATCGTTTATTGATAAATGTCTTCCGATCCTAGCTTTTTTTGATTTTGATTTTATATTATTTAACCAATCCCTATGACTAATAAAAGTATTTTCATTTTCGGTTTCGGCAAACTTACAGGCACGATCAAGAATATATAATGCTCTATTTTTTTCTGACTTTGATTTTCTTGAATATGCAAATAATTTAGCTATCTTGTGTGAATAAAATGTATGTTCCTTGAATGCAACAGATAAATAATTCTTATCAAATTTAATAAAATATGGTCTAAATTCTTTTTTAAGTACTTTATGAAAAGTTTTTAACGACCAGTAAATTAAGTGAGTTATAATTTCGTCATCAAGTTCAGGATAAATATTGTGTAAAGCCTCGTTTCGTAAAGATATTATCTGTTGAATTGTTTGATTTTCTTCCAATGATATTAAATGAGCTACATGGTGCAATTGATTGACTGCTTTTTCTGCGGTTATGCTTTTTCCGTTATTATCATAGATGTTTCTTTTTTTCTTTATTAAGATTGCCTTAGAAAGCAGTTCCCATGCTTGTGCATTGAATATCACAGAAGCTTGTCTCGAATGTAAACTTTCGATTCTATTAAACATTTCTATACTTAATTTTGCCGCGTTTATAGCAGTATTCACGTGATATTGATATTTCATTATACGTGATTTTCTTTTTGCCATATTATTTTGATGAATTTTCTACAATTTCAATTTCCTCTGGTGTTAGATCATAGAATTTATAAACAAGCTGATCAATTTGTGCTTCAAGATTTCTTGTATCAGCATCTTTGTTTTGTTTTTTGAGGACAATAACATCATCTACAAGTTTCTTTATAATTTCTTCTTCATCTTTTGTAACATTTGGTACAGGTATTGAGTCTAAAACATCGATGTCAATTTGTGCCATAACACGTCCCTTCTCTAAACTAATAACCTCATAGTACTTATTAATTAATTTTGAATTTATAATAGAAGTTATCGTCTCTGGAGTATAAATTTTATTTACAATATTACCAACATGCACATTGTTTAAACATAAATAGCCAACAATATCAAACGCTGAGATTAGTTTATCACCAGTCTGTCTTACAAATATTTTATTTTCAAAATACGAAACGTTACCAAAACCACTTTTAATAAGATCTTTTTTATATCTTATATAATTTCCACCCCAAGAAATACAATATTTGTTTATCTCACCGCCAGAAATGACTCCTTTATACCATTCTTCACTTTTCTTTTCAGAAGAAATAATTTCCTTTTGTCCAATTTTACTAATTAGCCCACTCTTAAATTCTATTAATTCACCAATTAATCTTTTTTGTTCCTCAATTCTTTCAATCAATATCTTCTCATTATTATTAAAATATAAACGAAATCTATTTAATTTAGTCTTTTCAAATGTATCTTGTGAGTAGCTAAAAGGTTTCAAATTAGTAAGATCTGGGTTGTTTACTTTTATTACATCAATATTATTTTTTTTATCTGTTGTTTTCTTAAAAACATAAACGACAGAATATCCTACAACTGCTTCAAAGACTAGTTCTGAAAACAATAATATTTTTGATATCTGCACTGTGTCTAAAACATACTTTCTTATTTTAGAAAAATATTTTCCTAACAAAAAACTGTCAGGAACAATGAAAGACTGTATACCTCTTCTTTGACACAATATTATGGCTCGCTCCATAAAAAGCGGGTATAAGTTAATTTTATACTCTGCTGAATTTGGGTAGAGTTTTATTATCTCTTTTTTATAAAATTGTGATATTTTCTCGGAATTACGAACACCAAAACCTACATACGGTGGATTACCAATCACAATATCAAATGCCTCAACCCCGTGCATTAATTCGGGATCATAAAATTCTGATGATGAGCTAATATCAAACGGCTTATAACTTTTCAATTGCTGGGTTTTTTTGTTATCAAAAAGACTAGTATTCTGAGTAAGCTTTAAATAATCTTTTTGCAGTTTTTCTTTCTTTGCCTTGCTACTTGTTTTGAAATATTCATCTCGAATAGTAATTAATTTATCTTTTAAATTATGATCAGTAAAAAATGTAGCTTGCTCAGTCTCATCAAGTGGAATAAGTGTATTAGCACAAATAAATTTAAATTCAAGATTCGGTAATGGCTCAACTTTTTCACCCTCTGGGATATCAACAATAATCGAAAGCCAAGCTCTCAAACGAGTAATTTCAATTGCTGTTTGTTCAATATCAACACCATAAAGGGATCGTGATAAAATGTCTCGTTTTAATCCTGAAATATCTTTTTCAAATTTTGGATCAAGACGAGAATAGACTTTTACAAGCAAGTGAAGCATACCCATAGGGAAAGCACCGGATCCAACTGCTGGATCGAGCACCGTTAGCGGAGATTCTGTTTTTGAGCCTTCTAGTGCCTTTATAATAGCTTCACGATATGGTTTCCAATCACGGCGCTTATTTTGATCTTGATCACGGAATATTGCTTCTGGCATGCGCACAAGCTCTTCTATGCGACGATCACGATCTGGAGCTTCTGGAACTTTGGTTTTGAGATATTCAATCAAGGATTGCTCGCACATATAGCTCACGATTTCTCGCGGAGTATAAAAAGCACCGGTGGCTTTCTTTTTACTATTACCCGTATTTTCGTCAATTTGCTCTGCAAGTAAACTCTCAAAAATACGCCCCAACATTTCAGGATCAATAGCGACATGCTGGAATTCCGGGCTACTTTCATCAACTGTAAAATTGTATTTATTTAAGGTTGTAAAAAGTTGATTGAAATAACCATTTGGAAAAGTTAGTTTTGGGTCATTGTAAAAATCAGTTGTGTTTTTATCAAAAAGACCACCATTCAAATAAGGGGTTAACTTATCCCCATTATCTCTTTCTAATTCTTCTCTGTTTAATACTTCAAAAAAAAGTTTTTCTAGTTGATTTTTGTAGTATTCTGATTGTTTTTCTGGATCAGGCACCGAAAAATAATTAACATTGTTATTTACTAAATTTTTCTTTTTCAAAAACCAGATAAAAAGCAAACGCCCAATAAGTCTAGTCGTGAACATCACTGACTGTTTGCGTTCAAAATCTTTTTCAAGATGGTGTACTAAAATGCTAAAATGTTCAACCAATTCAAGATAAAATTTGCGATTGATTGGCTCAAAGTTGAAGCTTTCCCAAAGTTTGGCGTGTAAATTATTTTTTAATTCAGTCTGATCAGCAATCTCTATTTCGGAAAGTTTTGCCCACTGAGCAAATATTTCTAATTGGGTTGGTGTAATATGATCTTTAAGTTCAAGAGCTCGGATCTTAAACTTATTAGAAAGCAAAACTATTACACTATCGCAGGTTTCCGGTACAACAAAATCAATCCCGATATTTTTATAATCATTTGAAAGTGCGTCCTCAAAATTTGGAGTAAGGCCAATAATCCATGAAAGATTTGTTTTACTAGTTTTCTTAACCCAAAATAACTTTAAATCAAATGGTTTATCGTCTTCGTGAGGCAGTTCATAAGCAGCCGCTTGTCGAGCAAATCCTGGAGCAAGTTGAAATCTGGTTAATTCTGCGTCTACGCGAGGTATATTTACCAAAAATCTGTCTGTGGTTTTTATATTGAGAAGTCCAACCAGTTCTGTTGTAATTTTTTCCGCGATATCAAAAGATCTTTCAGTTGAAAGTTGTTTTAAAAGTTGGTCAAATTTGTTTTTTATCTCTAGGGTATTCATAGGTTAATTATTTTCTCTAGAAAATCCAAATATGGGGTTTACGGAAACTACTTTAACAGTTTGCCTCTCTTCAGGTAATATTTTCTTGATTTTTTCCAAAATAATGTCTCTTTCGGATAATTTTCCCTCGCGAATAACTTCACGAAGTTGTTTAGTCAATTTTCTAGCAATACGGCCATGAAAAACGTTTCTCGTCATGAGTAGACTTTCCAAACGCGCGCGATCAGACGCACCCCAGCCAACATTCATTGCCTCATCTAAAATCGTCTGCTGAGAAGGTGTTAATCTTTGAATATGATTATCAAAACGAGTTATTTGTGGACCGTTTTTTGATACATATTCAAGATGTAGTTTTTTATCAAGTGAGATGTTATCTTTTTTCCTTTCTTGGTCATTAGATCTCAATATTTGCAGAGCTTCACCGGTAAGCAATATATCAAGAGCATTATTGTTTTTATTATTACGGTAGAAAGTAAACTGTTTTTGATTGTTAGAAAATTCTGATTGAGAAAAAACAAGGACTTCTGGAGATTGCAGAATTTTTGATTGGTCAACAACACCCCATTTGGATAATGGAATTTTTTCTATGGAATTTTGAATTTCTGATGTTGTTTGTTCTCTAAAGTGTTTTAGATCTGAAATAAATTGATCATCAGTAAAGACATCAGCTTCTTTTTCTAAGCGCAAGTATTCTACGGTAGCTGTATTGCTGTCTGTATCATAAATACCTTTGTAGTGAATTGGATTAATTTGCTCCCCCAAAACAGATGAATCGCTTCCAATAGTTGCATTGATCAAACTTATTTTATCTTCAAGCTTTGTTACTAAACCAAGGAATTGATCTAACTCTTTATTTGGAACAATATTGATCACTTCAACTTCTGAATGAGGTGATCCGAGTCGATTTATACGACCGTTTCTCTGGATCATACGAACTGGATTCCAGTGGAGATCATAATTGATAAGCAGACCACAATCTTGTAAGTTTTGACCTTCAGCAAGAACATCGGTACTGAACAAATAAGTTAATTCTTTTTCTTTTGATACACGATCACGCGCATCTTTTGCGACAGGTGCAAACCTCTCTGCTGATCGCATTGCATTTGCTTTTTCTTTTCCTGATACAAACTCTGAATTCTTTTCGTTAAATATATTTTCGATGTTATTAAGAACATTTTCTTTTAAATATCTAACTGTATCAGCAAAAAAAGAAAAGACAAGTATTTTTTTATTTGGGTTATCTTTAGCAATTTCAGTTACCTTTTTCAAAAATACTTCTAGTTTCTTATCTTTACTCTTAAATTGTTCGGTTAATTCTACAATTGCAATTAGTATTTTTTTCTCTAAAGCCAAGTCCTCTTTAATAGCATTGATATTATGAGAATCAGTAGATATTTTTACCCCTAACTTTTTGGCTTTTTCAATAATTTCATCATCTGTTAAGTCTATATTTTCTCCGTCTTCTGCTTCGTATTCGTCCAAGATATCGTCAATGTCAGAGAGGTTTAACAATAAATTTTCTTGTGATAAAATATCTTCAAATGTTTTTAATCTTTTCTGATATTTTTTCACAGATTCCAAGAGTGCATACGAAGAAGATTCAAATCTTTTCAACCATACAATACGCAACAATCCATACATACTTAATTGTAGTCCTATTTTCTTTTTTGTTTCTTTAGTAAACTTAATATTTTTTATTTCCTCCAAAGACTTGCCATATACTTTGTAGTCATACATAGAAGTCCTATATGGTATAAAAGATAAGGCAAGAATATATTGATAGAGACGATAAATTATTGATTTATCAGAAATATCAATTTCATTATCATTTAATTCTTCGAGTTGGCGAAGTGGATGTACTAGGACGTCTGTTGTCTCTTGAATTTTTTCGACAGGATTGTTTTCAATTGCTTCAATAGCAGAGTTAATTATGATACTTTGATAATCACCTGAATTAAATGTCTCGTTTGACACTTTTATTTTTGGAAAGAAAAATTCTTTGCCATCAATCTCTAGTCCCTTACCATCCAACTCTTCTTCGATACTCTGTCGAGTATTTCTAATTACGAATTCTCTTAAAATTGGATCAATTACTTGACGGGCTTCTTTGTAAATCGGTTTCATATCATTTCCTTGCGCACGGTTCTGACTGATACGTTTTTTTAATTCAAAAAGAGCATCAAAGAATGATCGCGACTTAATAACCCCTTCAGAATTACGAACATTAACCTGTAAAAGATCTTGCTCGCCACGAGTGCCTAGTAAAATCTGATTTGTTAAGTCATCAATAGAATTGTTCACTGGCGTTGCAGTAAGTAGTAATGTATTGGCGTCTGAATTATCGACCAGCCATTCACTTATCTGTTGAAATCGCTTGCTATTATGAGATCGTAAATTGTGAGATTCATCTATAACAAACAAACTAATTGGCATGTATTTATCTTTTTTTCTTTCTTCATCTATTTGATTTTTATTTTGCATTGAAATAACTGTAATACCCAAGAGTTTTTCTCTAGCTATTTCGTTTTCCCACTGTCCAACAAGTGATTTTGGTGCAATTACAATAATTCTTCGGCCTGTGTATTGACTAATAACACCTATTGCAGTAATTGTTTTACCGAGACCTACAGAATCAGCGAGCATTGCGACGCCATTTTTATCTAACCGCCAAAGAATTTGTTTAACACTTCTTTCCTGAAAGTTTTGTAATTTGCGATCAGAAAGGGCTTCAATTTCTCGATCTTCTTTAAGAAGATCACCATACATGTAATCAAGGGTCTTAATGTACATTTCGTATGGACTAAAAAGAAGTTCACCATGTACGGAAGTATCTACCAATTCAATAAATTTTCCAGTCCATTCAACACAACCCTCGTCTGTCCAAACTTCTTCAAACCAAGACAAGTGCCCATGTTCTTGATTTTTATTTTTAGGATTAAATTGTACTACACGCTGATCATCTTCACCTGCGTTTAATTCGCGATTTGAAGTAATACCATTTTTTGTAAAATTAGAAGAACCTATGACTCCGATTGCTGTTTCGGATTCAAAATTCCCAAAAATATAACATTTAGCATGCAAAAATGCTTTTTTAAAAATTTTTACTTCAAGAATTTTATTATCAACTAATTGTTTTAACTCTTTTACTGTTGGTTTCAAATTACTATCAATTTTTAGTTTCTGAAGATCTTCAAAAATATCTTTATCTGGAAAATCTGGTTCAACTTCATTTAGTTGGTGTCGTGGAATTAAGGGTTCTCGACCAATGAGTAAACGAATTTTTTTATATTTTTTCAAATGAGGTAAAAGCAAAGCAGTCGCCTCAAGATCCCAATATCCAGTAGCAATAGAAATTTCATTAAAGTTAGCACTAACAGAAATTAAGCTGTTTAATAAATCTACTCTGGTATTGTCGATGATTTTTGGAAATTTTTTCATAATAATTTAGCTTACTTGTTGTTATTGTATTCGTTTTCCCCTAATAAATAAATCGTTTTCGGAGCGGAGCGGAGAAAACACCTTATACCCCTTTCTAATAAATAAAAAAACAAAATTCAAATTCTTTTTTAGAGCTGGGCGATAGCCCAAAAGTAAAACATGCATTTCACATAACTGGTTATTATACGAACCTATCAATAAACAACACCAAAAATCCACCTATTCATAAACCTATTAACATTCTACCAAAAACACCCCCTAAAATCAATTTCAATCTTACCCACACTCCTTATTCGAACACTTTGGACCGTTCTTATCCTCAATTATTAAAGCCCCGCATTTATCACATTTCTCTCCCGTTGGCTTAGCAAAATAAGCGTTTTTACACTCCGGATAAGAACTGCAAGCATAAAAAACTCCCCGACGAGAAAACTTCTTAACAATCTTGCCCTTACCACAAAGCGGACAATCAAGCTCCTTCTCCTTCTCACCACTTTTATTAATATTTTTAAGATTCTTACATTTAGGATAGGCACTACAACCCAAAAAAGGACCAAATTTCCCCATCCGAACAGTCATATCAGCTCCACATTTATCACA
>JAQVFY010000043.1 GCA_028696995.1 Patescibacteria group bacterium | reverse complement strand
CGAAAGCATCAATCGTCAAAGTAATCGGTAAGGTTGAGAGCATAGCCACAGCAGCCAGGGAGATTCCATAAATTCCAAGATTATAATCACCTCCCCCAATAACAAAGAAAGCCCCCAACATTCCACCAATAAGCACCAAAGCGGTTACCAAAACACTTTCCTTTCCTAATGCTAGTCCGGCAACTATAACCGAGGCTCCTCCTCCGGTTGCCTTCTCGGCCAGCCTTTTAACTGGACGGTAATTCGAGGAAGTATAGTATTCGGATACCCAGGCGATACCATTTCCAGTAAGTAACCCAATGACAACTGGCCAAAAAAGGCTAAGATTGCCAATGGCGTATTTGCTTAAGAAAAATGAACCCAAGGCAATCAGAAAGGAAGTAAGATAAACTCCCCTTCTAACACTAAATAGTAATTGACGAAATCCATTACCGTTCACCTTAATGGTAGCCAAACCAATAATGCTAGCCAAAATTCCAATAGCTGAAATTGCCAAGGGAACCATAACCAGGGTAGCAACGCTAATAGTCAGACCAAAATATGCCATGAAGCTTCCGTGAGAGTAAAAAGCAGCTTCCATAGAAGCAGCATTACCCCCGACATAAGATTCATTTAAATCTTGGCCCATCCCCGCCACATCATTGGCATTATCACCAACATTGTCAGCTATAGTAGCCGGATTACGTGGATCATCTTCAGCCATACCATATTCACCCTTACCAACGGTGTCAGCGGCTGAGTCAGCTGATTTAGTAAATATACCACCACTAACTCGAGCCCAGAAAGCCATAAAACTAGCCCCAAAGGCAAAAGTAATAATAGTCTCAGTTATAATACCCATTAACTCCTCAACCGGCATTCCTGGATTTAAAATTTTTATCAAAGCATACCAAAACGCTAGATCCAATAAACCGAAACCACAAACTGAGAAACCCATCACCGAACCTCCGTTGAGAGCAGATTTAAAGGCCTTGTTTATACCTAACCTAGTAGCAAAGGCTGTAATAGCGTTTGCTTTTGTTGCTGCCAGCATACCAAAATAAGCTGATAGAGCTGAAAAAAATGCTCCACTAAGAACAGCAAAGGGGGTATACCAACTTAAAAAACCTTTACTGGCCATCCATAAGAGCAAAATAAAGATAACAACCATCACTTTACTGGCGGTACTATACTGTCTCCTGATAAATGATAATGTTGCTCTCCTGATAGTACTTGAAACAGAAACTATTCCTCGATCAGTGACCAAAGCCATTTCTCTGTTTAGCCACCTGCTTTTCACTACCACCATTGACAAGGCAATCAAGGCAGAAAAAATCAAAATCAGCAAATTAATACTATCTAACCCCGAAAAAAAATTAAACATACTACCTCCTTTTTAAGATTATTTATATTATTGTTAATGTTCATTTTTACAGTTTTCCTTTAGGAAAACATTAAATAACTTTAAACTAAAATTAATCTAATGTCAATAACAAAAAATTTAATAAATATTTTTCTACAATGCCAATTATTCTAGAAATTAAAAAGACCCTCAAAAAATAGAGGGTCAATTGACTGTTTAAACCTTCTTGGTTTTTCCGCAAAAAAAGAGAATAGTTAAAAACAGAATTATAACCGCTGATAACCAAGAAATAAGAACATCAAAATTATCAGCAATCACACCACTAATTAATAGCCCCGAGGCAGCACCTGCCTTAGCAATCATAGATTCAAAAGAAAGAACTGTCGCTCGATTTTTGTTATCTATAATATTGTTAATATAAGCCCGACTTAGGGGGCGAATCAAGCCCCGACCAATTTCATGTAAAAAGAAAAAGGATAAAAATAAAGGCAATTTAAAAACAAGCAGACAGGCCATAATTCCCAAGAGAGTAATTAACTGAGAATAAACAATAGCTTTTTGTGGAGAAGGAAATATTTTTTGCCAAATACTAGAAAGCTGTGATCCTAAATAAGCAAAAACAACTATCCCAGCAAAAATTAATCCCATAAACTTTACGGGTACAAAGTATTCCTTTTCAAAAACAATTTGCCAATACATGTTCATAGGTTGAATGGCCAAAAAAACAAAGGCCATAAACAAAACTATCAACATTAATTGACGATTTTTAAAACCATAAGAAATACTATCTCGAGTAATTATTTTTATCGCTCCAAAGCTAATTTTTATCTTACCCGATCTAACAAAATATTCTTCTCGGAAAAAATAAATTACCCCCACCGCCAAAAAAGCATAAGTCAAAGAGCTCAATAACCATGGCCATGATAAATTAATTTGTCCAACGAAAGAACCAATAACTGCTCCAATTATTATACCAAATTGCCGAATTTCTCCTCGACGAAAAATTGTTTCCAACTTCCCATCATAACCATAGTGATTCAAAGAATCCACCACCAAAGCCTCTAAGGCTCCGGAAACACAAGAAAAAGCTAGAGCTCCAACAATTTCAGCTACTAAAAAAAGGGCAAAAGTGTCAGACAGAAAATAGACCAGAAAGGATAAAGAATAAGCGAAGAGCCCAATTACTACTGAAATCTTACGACCAAAAAAGTCGGCAATTGCTCCAGTAGGAATCTCAAAGAGAAAAATTGCCACCATAAAGGAGCAATTGAGAAGATTGATCTGCAACAAACTCAAGCCTTTTTCCAATAAAAAAAGCGAGTAAGTCCCGAAGAAAAAGCTAATAGCCAGGCCTTCCAACAACATAAAAACCGCATAATTGCGAATAATTTTCGTTTTCATAATAAGTAGGTTTTGCTGGTTTAAAATATTTTTATGATTTTATTGTAGTTTTCAAAGATTTTTTTAAAGAACTTTTACAAAAAAGAACCATCTCCGTATCACGAAGATGGTTCTTGCAAATATTTTTATTTAACTATTTTATATTTATCTTACTTTTACTAATATTTTATCTATATTTTATTATCTGTAATGTTTATATTTTTTATGTTATTAATGCTTTGTTTCTATTGTCAAAATATGTTTTTAAATAATATTTGCCAAAACCATTTTCGCGATTATTTGGTTTATCTATAAACCAAACAAAAGAAGCGCCTGTATAGACGTCAATTAAATTCTTATGGTTTTTACAAATATTTCTATTCATATTTTTAAATTGGGCTTAACACCCTACATCATAATATACGTAAAATATGGGGTTTTGTTACAGAAAAATTTTTTAACTCCAATCAATTAATAAATTATTGAGAAAGGAAAAATCACCGTCACCCGCTAAAACAACATTAAACTTTTCAATATACTCATCAATATTACTATTATAATCAAAATTTAAAAAACCAAAGGTCAATAAATTATCATACTTAAAACCATCAATCATTCCAAGATCACCTAAACTATCGCCCAATAATAAAACATTTTTTCTATCTTTAATATTATTATAAATATCCGGAAAATCTTGTAAAATTGTTTCATCTTTATTAAAAGAATGAATAATCGGCCCAAGAGTCGATATCGCTCTCCCATTTTTATCCCAAGAAAATCTATTTACTAAATAATAAATATTTTTAAAATTACAATTATTTTTTTCCAAAAACAATTCAATAGCTTCACCACAGCCACTAGCTGAGATAATTACCACGGGAACATTATTATCATCTAAAAATTTTAAAAAATCTGGAACACCAGCGCGAAGTTTCAAATGACTATTTATAGCAATATCTTTGAGATCATCTTTTTTTAAACCTGATTTAATCAATAATTCATTATGATCACTCCACCATTTTTGCATTATTTTTTTCTTCTTAAATAATGATATATCAGGATTAATCTCGGCTACATGATTTTTATTAAATAATTCATAAGATTTTTCGGCATAATCAGGAGTCAAATGATTTCCATCACGTAAAAGTGCCATAATTGAAACTGTCTTGACTCCATCAATAGCCCCATAAGTCAAAGTTCTATCAAAATCAACTAAAATATGAGGACGAGAAAAACCATCTTGTTTAATTTTTTCTTTTATTTTATTAAATTCTTCATTTTTTTTAATTACAACTTTCATAAATTTTAGATTAATTAATAAATTAAAACCGAAGTTCCGATATTAGCCCA
>JAQVFY010000017.1:7942-18067 GCA_028696995.1 Patescibacteria group bacterium | reverse complement strand
GGAGGAGACCCGATCAATTTAGCAACGCTATGTTTTTCCATAAACTCACTCATATCAAGACGGACTAGGGCGTTTTCATCATTAAACATAAATTTAGCCAAAGTTTTACCCAGCTCAGTTTTACCAACTCCAGTTGGTCCAACAAATAAAAAAGAACCGATAGGCTTTTTCTCCTCATTTATCCCTGCTCGACTACGACGAATAGCGTTGGACACAGCTTTAATAGCCTCATCCTGACCTATTACTGATTGAGTTAATTCTTCTTCAGCTCGAGCTAATTTTTGAATTTCACTTTCCAACATTTTACTAACCGGAATCCCAGTCCAACGAGCCACAACTTTGGCAATATCTTCTTCATCTACTTCTTCTTTTAAAATATGATGACCTTTTTTCTGAATTTTAATTAAATCTTCTTGTTGCTTTTTAACTTCTTTTTCTAATTCAGGAATAAGAGCATATCTAATTTCAGCTACTTTGGTCAAATCATCTCCACGACGCTCAATAATATCAGCTTCCATCTTTAATTCATCGATTTTACGCTTTGATTCTCTAATTTTGGAAATTATTTCTTTTTCATTAGTCCAATGAATTTCCAATTGATTAGCCCTTTCCTTCAACTCAGCTAACTCTTTGTTTATTTTTATCTTTTTACTGGAAATACTATCTTTCTCCTTATTAACTATACCGGCTTTAACAATTTCTAAACGTTTAATTTCTCTCTTCATATTATCCAGTTCCTCAGGCATAGAGTCTATTTCCATGCGTAAAGCTGAAGTAGCCTCATCCATAAGATCAACCGCCTTATCTGGTAAAAAACGATCGGTAATATAACGACTAGATAATTTAGCAGCTGACACCAAGGCCTCATCAGTTATCCGCACACCATGATGAACTTCGTATTTTTCCTTTATTCCTCGCAAAATAGAAATAGTATCTTCAATACTAGGCTCAACCACATAAATAGGCTGAAAGCGTCGCTCTAAGGCAGCATCTTTTTCAATATATTTTTGATATTCCTTGGTAGTAGTAGCTCCAATAGTTCGAAGTTCTCCTCGAGCCAAAGCTGGCTTCAACATATTAGAGGCATCCATAGATCCTTCACTAGCCCCCGTACCAACTAAAGTATGAAGCTCATCAATAAATAATATTATCTTCCCCTCTTGCGCTTTAATGGTTTTTAAAACTGATTTTAATCTATCTTCAAATTCACCTCTAAATTTAGCACCAGCAACTAAAGCTCCTAAATCCAAGGAAACCACCTCTTTGTTCTTCAACATCTCTGGCACATCACCACTAACAATTCTTTGAGCCAATCCTTCGGCGATAGCTGTCTTTCCAGTACCGGCCTCACCAATTAAAACAGGATTGTTTTTAGTACGACGAAGAAGCACCTGCATAATGCGACGAATTTCGGTATCACGACCGATAACTGGGTCTAACTTTTCTTGACGAGCTAATTCAGTTAAATTGATAGTATATTTTTCTAAAGTTCTAAATTTGCTTTCTGGTTCAGGGTCGGTTATTCTTTGTGATCCTCGTAATTCTTTTAATATTTCTAAAACCTGATTATATTCAATTTTAAAATTGAATAAAACATCTTGAGCCGGAGTTTTTATTCCGATTAGTGCCAAAAAAATATGTTCAGTAGAAATAAAGTCATCATTCATACGATCGGCTTCTTTTTTGGATCTATCAAAAATAGCGACAACTTCTCCAGTGCCCTGAACAGCCTGAACAGAGGCAAAATCAGTATTTTTAGTTTTAACTCGTGGCAATCTTTTTATATTATTTATAGTAGAAACCTCTATCAACTCTGGATCGATTTTCAGTTTATCTAAAACTACTCGTACCAAACTATCATTTTGCTGAATCAAGGCTAATAATAAATGGAGACCCTCGATGTATTGCTGACCAAAATCAGAGGCAATAACCTGAGCATTGATAATTGTTTCTTGAGATTTATTGGTAAATTTATTAAACATATATTTATTTAAAATTATTAATAATATTAATTAGCAGTCATAATGATTGACTGCTAATAGTATAATAAACAATAGATAAGTCGTCAATCTTGACATCAATTTGAAAATATGCTATAAACTTATTATTGCTAATAATTAACCAAAAAATAAAAAAGGAGAATATCATGAAGAAAAACACTTTAAGTGATCTGTGCCTCGTCCCTAATCCAGGACCAGGACCAGCTGAAGTAGAGGCGATTTTCTGCCACAACCTCGTCAACATTGACGGAACATGGTACTGCGACGTCCTCCTGACTGATTCTCAGATCAGTAATGCCCGCCTTATCACGGTGAGGTACGAAGACGTCTTCTTTTCTAAAGATAACGACCGAAAAAAATGGGCTTATCTTCTGGACCTGGAAGAGAAGGAGGCTCGCAAGGAACTATCCCGGGAGCGGATAGACCTCATAGATTTTCGCCAAAAATTGGCGAGATCAATGGAGCACAGAAAAATAATAGCGGAGGCTGGGCGCTTATGCTCAAACTGAGCCATGCTTAAAACAAGAACCCCCTCCCAAACAAACGGCGAGCCTCCAGCTCGCCTTTTTATTTATTCATTTTTACTATTCTATATAATTATAAACAAACAAGATAAAAACACTTTCAATTATAAAAATTATTATTTATTAAAAATACTCTTTATAGCCTCCGATAGATTTTTTACAAAAACAAAATTTAAAGATTTAAAATTATTTATTAATTTATCCCTTTCTCCTTGACTCAAAAAATCACCTAAAACAACTTCCTTAAAGCCCATCTTGGAAATTTCCTTAAGGCGCATATCAAGATAAGATACAGGACGAAGCTCGCCACTTAATCCCAACTCGCCCAGTACAGCTTTTTTCTTACCCAACTCTTTATTTAAAAAAGAAGAAACTATTGATAGAGAAACAGCTAAATCCAAAGCTGGATCATTGGTTTTAAAACCACCAACGATATTTAAAATAATATCCTGATTAGTTAAATCAATTTTCTGTTTTTTAGAAATTACGGCCGATAAAACCTGTAATCTATTTAAATCAAAGCCTGATGACTTTCTTTGCGGATAACCAAAAACTGTTCGGCTAACTAAAGCTTGAACATTTATCAAAAAAGGTCTATTTCCCTCAACTACACAAGAAAAAACTGAACCCGGAAAAGATAAAGACAAATCCCCTTCCAAAAAAGAAGAACTAGCATTTTTAATTTCCTCAAAACCAGAGCTGGTCATTTCCAAAACACCAATTTCATTAACACTACCAAAACGATTTTTAACTGAACGTAGAATAAAATGACTACCACGGCCATCATTTTCTAAATATAAAACAACATCAACAATATGCTCTAAAGATTTTGGTCCAGCCACCTGACCGTCCTTGGTAATATGACCTATTAAAAAAACTGGAATACCATATTTTTTAGCCAACTCCATAAATTTAACAGCAATAGTTCTAATCTGAGAAACTGAACCAGCCTCCGACAAGACAGAGGCTGAATAAATTGTTTGAATAGAATCAACTATCAAAATAGCTGGTTTTAATTTTAGAGTTGAAGATAATATTTTTTCTAAATTGGTTTCTGAAATAAATTTAAAATTACTTAAATTACATTTCAATCTCTCTAATCTCATTTTTACCTGGCTAGCCGACTCCTCTCCTGAAACATATAAAACTTCAGATAATTCTTTGTTTTTTGATATTAATGAATCAGCTAACTGGGCCAATAATGTAGATTTTCCAATACCTGGTTCACCACTAAGTAAGGAAATTGAACCAGAAATAAGTCCCCCACCTAAAACTCTATCTACCTCCGAAATACCAGACTCCAATCGAATAGCTTGAGAATCTTTTACTTTATTTAAATCAATAATATCAGTTAAAACAATATTATCCAACAAACTTTTCTCAGCTATTTTTTTATTATCCCTAATATCCTCTTTTAAAGTTCCCCACTGACCACACTCCAAACAACGCCCACTCCATTTTGGAGACTGGGCGCCGCAATTTTGACATTCATAAATTTTCTTAATTTTTTCAACCATAAAAAAATGAATTCAATTCTATTATGAATAATTACTTATTTAATTCTGATTCAATAATTAATTCTAACTCTTCTTCACTAAAATCGCCTAACATATCTTTATCATTAATATAGATATAAGGGATACCCACAATACCCAGATCCTCAGCTTCAGAAATATTTTCCATTATAGCATTATCAATATCAATATCAGCTAAACAATTGGTAAAATTATTAATATTTAATTTTAAATTTTCTGCTAAATTAAGAAATAATTGCCCCCTTAAAACTCCAAAGTTTTCTTCTTGATTGTACAACATCTTATTATAATCCCAAAACTTCCCTTGTTCATTAGCGCAACGAGCAGCTCGAGCTGCTTGATAAGAAAACTCTTCTAAGGAATTCAAATCTGGATAATCCTTCCAAACAACACGAACATCCTGACTAAACTTATCATAAACTCGCTTAATAATCTCTTCTTGCTCTAAGCAAAAAGGACAGGAAAAATCTGAAAAATAAAATATTTTTACCTTGGCATCTTGAGACCCCATAGCAGGATCCTGTCCGTTATCTCGAGGCACTTCTAATTCATAGTCTAGATTAGCATTTTTTTCTCCCACCAAAGGATCACTGCTTTCTGTAATCAAGTTTTTATTATAATCATCAATAAATTCTAAAGCGACCTCATCTTTGGCCTCATAAAGAGATCCTTTTAACCATTGAATAGAAAAAATTAATAATAAAAACATAAAAATAGAAACTGAAATAAAAATTATTTCAAAATTATCTTTTTTTACTTTTTTAGTTTTATTATTTTTTTTAATATTTTCCATATAATTTATTATTAAATTAATTTATTTTTTCAAGATTATTGCCAGAAAGCGCCATCAACCAACCATTCGCCATTTTCCTTAACAAAACTTATCTTTATATTCTGAGAAAAAACTCTCTTATTTTGAGAATCAGTAGTTTCTTCTCTCTGAGTAGCAACCATTAAATCAACCTTAGAAGATGCTAAGTCAAAGTTTAAAACTTCTGGTTCTATCAAAGCTTTAGTAATTATGCCATAAAATTTATCCTGATCTAAATCTTCTGACTTTAAATCACTAACATATTCATCAGCCCAAAGTTTCATTTTGGCAGTCATAAACATTTTTAAATCATCAATATTTCCGTAATCAGATTGATTAGAATAAGAACCAAATCTTTCCACAAAAGAACGAGCAATTTGTTTAAAATCATCTTCATCCCAATCACGATTGCTTTCAAATTCAGGATCAAAGCTATAGACTATTTCAGCTTCTTTTTGAGCTTTCATCTCCTCAAAAAGTTCTTCCGCTGTTTTTTCCTCACTACTTTTCTCATTGCGATCAAATAAATTTTTTAAAACATTCTTTTCAGGACTTAAAAAGAATATAATAGCTAAAACCAATAAAATTATGGCTAAGCCAATAAGTAAATAACCAACTTTTCTTTTATTTTGATTGATCATATTTTTTTAAAAATTATAATTATATAAAAATTTTATAGTCAATAAAAACTAAGCTTCCTCTTCTATGCTATCAGCAAACTCTTTTTTTGCTTCTTCAATTTCTAATAATTGTCGTGGATCAGAAGTTATTAACTGATCCTCACTATAAGAGGCTACTACTTTAATAGCCACATGTTTATTACCAGCAAAAAATATTCCCTCACCAACACCACACTCCAATAATAAATACTTTTCACCCTCTGTCAATAAGAAAGTTTTTTGCACTAGGTCAATAGCTGCCGGAGA
Organism: Patescibacteria group bacterium; assembly: GCA_028696995.1. GTDB lineage: Bacteria > Patescibacteriota > Patescibacteriia > Patescibacteriales > UBA12465. The sequence continues at coordinate 12,271 of JAQVFY010000017.1, read as the reverse complement.
TTGTTTTAATAGAATTTGCAAAGACGAATTATTAACAATAGCTTGTCCATAAGGAGAAGTTAAAAAATCATTAACATCCTGAGTAATTGTTACTACTCCCAAATAATACTTTCGACATCTCTTAACAAGGGCAAATATAAACTTAGCGCTATCTTCATGTTGCATCATCCACCAAGCTTCATCAATTACTAAAACTCTTTTTTTAACCTCGCTACGAACTACATTCCAAATATAATTAACAATAGTATAAATAGCTATAGGACGAAGCTCATCCTCTAAATCGCGCACTGAAAAAGAAACTAATTGATTATCCATTTCTACATTAGTAAAATTATTTAATAAACCAGAAAAAGTTCCTTCGGTATATTTTTTAAGACGCAAGGCCAACTCATTACCCCCTTCCATCCCCTCTAAGACTTGTTGCAAATCGGATAAAATTGGAGGTTCAACTTGAGACAAATCAGAATCAGGAGTAATATCTTTTTTAGCATAAGTTTCTAATAAAGCCCTATCAACAATAGAATCTTCATCATGATTTAAATCTCCGATCATTAATCGGACTAAACCTTTTAAAGTAATAACCGCACTTCTAATAATATCCTTAGGTTTGGCCTCTCCCCCAATAGAGCGAGGTAGATCAAAAGGATTGATCTTGCTTTCACTAGATAAAGAAATATTAACATAAGTTCCACCTACTGCTTCTGATAAATATTTATACTCATATTCAGGATCAATAATAATAACATCGGTCCCCATCATTAGAGAGCGCAAAACCTCTAATTTGATACAATAACTTTTACCAGCACCAGAAGTAGCGAAAACTACAGAATTCGCATTTTGCAAACTAAAACGATCAAATAATATTAAGCTATTATTATGACGATTAATTCCATACAAAATCCCCCGATCGCTAGTTAACTCACTGGAAATAAAAGGAAAAGATGAAGCAATAGGAGAGGAATTCATGTTGAAAGTTATATAAAGCTCATCATTTCCTAGAGGTAAGGTAGAATTAAAACCTTGTTCAGTTTGATAAAATCCTCTTTTAGAATAAACCAAACGAGATCCAAAAATATCCTCCACTTGATCTGAAAAACGATCTAATTGTTCTAAATTATCAGCATAAATAGTAACATATAAGGCAAATTGAAAAAATTTCTCAGTTCCTTGAGTTAGAGCATCTCTCAGATATTCAATATCACGCAAAGCTGTTTCTCGAATTGGATCACGAGGAGCTCCTTTTTCAGAATCACTAATGATTTGAGCTTCTAAATTACCCACCCTATTTTTTAATTGTTTCAAAATAATAGCGCTCTTAACTGGATAAAAAAACATCGAAACATCAAAACATTCATTTAAATTAATAATTGGAGCAAACCAACCAACGCTAATATAACGAGGATAGCTAATAACAAAAATAGTTCGTAAAAATTTTTGACCCAAGTTTAAATAAGTTGAATTAACTTTTAAACTAGCTGGGGAAATTAAATCTCTAACAGATAAAATACCTCGACGAAAAGCTTTTTCCTCTTCGATTAATTCCTGAGTAATTTCCAAATCCTCTTCCTTAATACCAACTCGACTAATTTCATCCTCTAATAAACTCTTCTTTTTCTTCTTAGTTTCGGAAATTTTATTTTGTTTTTTTAAATCAATCATATTTAAAAATTTTATTATTTCTATTTATTACTGCTCAACCTGAATTTTATTAATATCTACTAATAATTGGTTTTTTGATGTCTCCGGATTATAAGAATTGTAATAAAGCTCTATCAACTCTTGTGTATTCATTTGTTTAACATCAACTCCTAAAGACATCAGGGCGGAAGCAACACTATCTACCCGACGTGATAAACTCTCTTTATACTTATTAAATTTAGCTTCCTTTAAACGTAAAATAGTAGCCGGCTTAAAGGTCTCTGATAATTGAGCTAAAAAACTCTTATGCTTGTCAGAAAAAGGACTATAAGGAACTACTACAAAAAATTTTTTATTCATAATCTTACCGATAGAAACTAACTCTTTAATATACTCAATATATTCAGCAGTTTGTATCTTTAATAATCTATTAGTCTGCTCCTTTTCTTTTACTTTTAAATACTCAATGTAATTATCAATATTAAGATCACGTGATTGAATTACAATCTGAATTGGAGTGCTAATATTATTTAAAAAGCTAATATAAGAAGAGATAATAGCGTTTTGTTCATCTTCACTTTTTAAGGCAAAATTAATACTGGAAACCAATAATACAGCTCTTAAAGTTCCGTCTCTCATCACCACTACATCATCCTTTATTTCTAAGATATCCAAATATTGTTGAGTAGAGACACTAGAATTCTTTTTTCCTTTCTTTTTTTCAGCCATGATTTTATTTAATGAAATTAATTATCTTTAATATTTATATCAGCACTATCTTCTCCCTTGTATCGTCCCTTAGTATCAATGATTAAAGAGAGCTCGGCTAACTTTTCTTTAGCGAAATATTTATCAGGAGTAATAACTTTTTCGTATTCAATTTGTTTTTCTTCTTTATTCTCAAAACTAACTGCTTTATGGTTCCAAATTCTTAATCCTGGTTTTTTAACTGCTTGAACTAAATTTAAAATAAAATAATGAAAAGGTCTACCATTTATCTTTAAAAAAGCAAAAGTTCCAGAAATAGCAAAAACCAAGACACTAGAAATTACAAAAGTGCTAAAATCAAAAATTTTATAAAAAATAAATATTATTAAAGCAGCTCCTAGAAAGATTAAAAATTGTCTAGTAGTTATAGGCCCAATAATTTTAGGCTCAACATCGATAAATTGTGGGACAGTAAATTGTTGCATAAAAATTAACAAACTAAAGATTTATTAAATTTCAACAAGGCATCTATTTCTTCCCGACTTAGATAATCCTGATTAGATTTTCGCAGATTATCAATAACCTTATCAATACCAAGCCCTTCTTCACTAGCCTTAGAGAATATCTTTAAATACAATTGATTAATAGGGCTTTGGCGCCAAGCTTTAACACCTTCCAACATCTTACTATAATCCATTTCCTCTAAAACCTTTAATTTCTGAGAAATATTTTTAAAAGCTTCCTCGGGATTATCTGAAACGCGACGAAAATTTAATAAATCCATGTACTTAAGCTCATCAATTGGTCCAGTGGTTTTTACCTTTCTAATATCGGTCATTTTTATTTTTCCGCTACTGTCTGGTTTAATAGCAACTTTGCCGACCATCGGCCGAAGCTCTACTTGTTTTTCTGGAGCTAATTTCTCTATTGGCTTCTCTACTGGTTTTTCTATTGGTTTTTCTATTGGTTTTTCAGTTTTCTCCGGTAAATCAATTTTATCCATGTTCTTTTTTATTTCCTCCAATTTTCCCTTAACTTTTTCGGGCATATCGGAAATAACCATAGGAACTTCAGCTTCTTCCACAACAGCAGGAACAAGTGGGGCTAAAAGCGAAGTTGAATCCGGGGCTGGAGCTGGCACATCACCCTTATAATCCTCTTTTTGTAAAAATTGACCTTGGCTTAATTTATTTATCTTTTCTAAAATATCATTATTAACTTTCAAACCCTCTTTAACCTTAAGGTATTCTTTATTTTCAAATTCTTGAGCAATAACAAAGATATTATCTACTATTTTGTCAGTCAATCCAAATCCACCATTAGTTAAATTTTCAGTAAAAACCTGGCGAACAGAAAATCGGTCCTTAACTCCTCGTAAATATTTATCCAATAAACTTAAAAATTTATCCTTTTTAGATTCTTCATTGAATTTTAAATTCAAAGCACTAAATATTTCTTCAGCTACAGGACTAATCTTGCTTTTTGCTTTTTCATCTTGAACGACTTCTGATGTTTTTTTAGAATCATCCAGCTCCATGACACTTTCTAGATTAGCTGAAAATTCTGGTTTTATTGATTTCTTCAATGTTTTCTTCTCTGACTCCTGCTTATTTGATATCAAGCTTTCTGGCTTCGGTTCTTCTATTACTTTTTTTTCTACTAAAGGCAATATTCCTAAATAATCTCCAGCTCTAAAAAAAACTTCGTTTTCTAACTTTTTAGCTAAACTTTCTGATTTTTCTTGCCCCAATCTAAACTCAGTAAAAAGGGTTAAGGGCAACATTTCAATACTAACATCCTTAACCATTACTCGCATAATTAAGGAAGCCAGTTCTACTCCATATTCTGACTCCAAATCTTCGATAACTTTAAGAACCTCCGGACTGGAAACCGAAGATTTTAAATCCGAACTTAAATCATTAAATCTATTTAAATAATCAAACATAATTACTTTTTTCTTTTTTTTATCTCACTTTCAATAGC
>JAQVFY010000017.1:0-7842 GCA_028696995.1 Patescibacteria group bacterium | reverse complement strand
TCTTCGATAACTTTAAGAACCTCCGGACTGGAAACCGAAGATTTTAAATCCGAACTTAAATCATTAAATCTATTTAAATAATCAAACATAATTACTTTTTTCTTTTTTTTATCTCACTTTCAATAGCTTTTCTTTCTAAAGATTTATTAGGATATTTTTTAAGCATTTCTTGCAAAGAATTTAATTCTTGATCAGCTAAATTCATTGGGGTAACAATATTTTCTTTTTTTTCTAAAACAACTTTTTCTGTTTTACTTTCATTAGTTCTCTTTTTTTGAAAAACTTTTTTGTCTGGAAGTTTCTTTTGATCTTTTTTATCAATTTTTTCCTCTCTCTGCTCTTCTAAGTTCTCCATTATCTCCCCTTCTGTAAAATTAGAATCTTTATTAACATTTTTACCCTTCTCTTTATTCGCCTCTAAACTCAAAGCGCCTTTTTTATTTTTGTAAATATTTAAAAAATCTCTATTAACAGGAAAAATTTCCCAATCTACATAATTAGAGTTTTCCATGGAATCCGGGAAGAAAACTAAATTTCTATAAATTTTTAAAATATTTCTAAGTAAATGCTTTTCCTGAAAATCTAAAAAACTAATATTTTTAGAAGAAGATAAATATTTAGCCAAGGTTATAGCAGAAAAAATATCACTGCCATTATAGGACACAAAATCTTTCACCCAATTAGAAATTGTGGCCTTTTCTTTTTTACCTTTAATAAAGAATTCTTTATCTGAAACCTCTTCTTCGCTTTCTAAAAAAAGCTTAATTAATTTATTTAATATTTGTTCATCTTTCCCAATTAATTCAAAAATAATAGCATTTAATCTTAATAAATGGTCCTCGGGAAGACTAAACTGCCCTAAAATATTTTCAGAAAAGATGTTAGAAACTAGATCAATCTTTTCTTTATGATTCAAATCTAATAAATAATCTTTCTCTGGCTTATCTTCTGAAAAAGATTGGGCTATTCCTTTAAAAATATTGTCTTCTATTTTTATTAAAATCCGATTAATAGTACTAATATCAAATTTATATTTTTCTTTTATATATACTGACAAGTCTTCTATTTCTAACTCATTAATAAAAATCAAAACCAATGCTAAAGTTAAATCCGCATTATATTCTTCCTCGATCTCATCTAAAACTTTCAAAACCTTTTTGCTATTCAAAAAATCTTGAAGTTCCTGAGGCAACTCATCAAATTTTTCTAAACATTCTTCTATGTAGCTCATATATTTTATAAATTATTTCTTTTTATTCCATCTATGCGTATCGAGACGATCCTTTATTGAGTTTCTGATTTTTAAATCTCCAATATCTCCAGCAACTCCCTTGTTAACTTTAATAGAATTCTTAATACCCTTTTCAATACCCTCAAATGAATCTTTCATGTTTTCTTTAACCCCCTCTAAATCGATATTTATTTCTGGTTGAACTCTACTTGGTCCTCCTTGATTTATATTTGTTATGTTGTTAATATTTTCTTCAACTTTTTGAGTAATAGGCGCCTGAGTTGGAGACGCTTGAGCTGAATCTGATTCTTTCTTTATAATTTCTGAAACCTTTTCGGTTTGACGAGCAGCCTTGTATTCATCAACCACCTTATCAATATTAACTTTTATTTCTTCGGTTGAGAGACCTGCTTTTTGACCATCAAAAATAACATCAGCTACAACCCTGTCAGCTACCTTATGAGTCATTTTAGCTTCCCTGGCCTTACCACCATAATATTCAACCAACTCTTCTTCTTGGAATTTATGTCCTTCGGTTGGCTTAAAATTATTTTTCTTTCTTACTTCATCTAGTTCTTGATGAGCACCTTCATGTCTCTGAGTAATAACTGCCTCGCTTACTCCCATTTGTTTATTTGCATTTACTAAACTAAAATTATCACCTTTTTCCAACTTAGATTTTGATGTTTTTAAGATATCCATTCTTCTAGTATCCTTGGGTGGCAATTCTTCGCCTGAAGATATTCTTGATTTTAGTTCATTTAATTCTTTATCAATATCAGAAATAATTTCTACTTTAACTTTTTCTTTCATATCTCCTTCTAAATATGCTCCTTCCGATGCTGTTTCAATATCAATTCCCTTAGCTTTTAACTTATCAAAATTGTACGATATAGTATCACTTTTTCCTTTATCTCTACCAAATTCATTTATACTGCCAATGCCACTTTCATTAACATCCATTCCCCTACTTTCCTTGTCTACTCCAGATATGCGATAAGATCCAGCTTTATGTTCGTCAACGCTTTTAATTTCTCCGCCACTTTTTCTAGCATAATCATTTAGTAAGTCTTTAAGTTTTTTTAACTCTGGTGAAAGTTTAACGCCAGAAGACTCGTATGTTTTTAGTCCCCTACCGATAGAATTCATTTTACCCTTATTTGAGTCACTTATACTCTTGGCTCCACCATTGGCGTCAAATAATGTTTTTTTAACCACGTCATTAAGATTAGCGGCCGCACCATTATGTTTATCAGAATTTAAATTATCCCAAACAGCTTTTTGTTCGGTATCTATACTGTTATCCAATTTAGAAAATTTAGTACTTTCAATTTCTGACATACTTGGAGTCCCGGATGAAAGATTCTTCGTAAAATTATCAGCTTTCTCATAATCCTCAGACATCTTCTTAAAAGCTTTATTAGTATAACCAATAAGGAATGTTCCAAACTTACCAAATCCTCCTAATTTTTTATTTCCAGATTCAACCGAACTATTACCTTCATCAATCTTGGTTTGGCCATTAGCCCTTAACTGAGTTGCCGTATCCATTGTCTCTTGCTTGGTTGCATTTTCACTAATATTGGCATTCCTCCTAAACTCTTTAAGATCCTGCCCGGCCTCATCACGAGAATTAGATGCCGCTACATATTCGGGAGTACCTATTCCTCCTTGCATAGCCAAAAGATTAACCCTTTGGTCTAATTGATCATAGTTGTTTTGAGCACTCTCTAGATTTCCAGCTAATTTCAAATCAATTTCTCCTTCAATTATTTTTTTATTACCCTCATCAACTTTTTCTTTTCCTTTTTTATCTCCAACGTTAAGTGCTGTTTTAATAGTATTGGTTAATTCCTTTCCAGCCTGACCAGCTCTTTTTCCCATTCCCATTGATTCCATTACATTCTGTCTACCTTTTACAGCTCTTTTAGACCTAGCCTCCCCCATGTCTTGCCCCCAGCTCTTTAAAAAACTTCCTACCTGAGTTTTTTTACCACCGGCTACAGCTCCAGCACCTTTAAGGCCTACCTCCGCGCTCCTTCTTCCTATAGAAGAAGTAACTCTTTTACCCATCTTCAAAGAACCTGCCCCCATCGCTTGCAACTTTCCCATTCCTTTACCAACAATTTTACCAGCCTGTCCTCCCATTTCCTGGGCTATCATCATTCCACCCAAAAGCATCCCGATAGAAACAACAAAAAGAATCATATTATCTTTACTACCAGCTTCAGTTGAGGCGGCAGCTATTTCAGCAGAACTTGTGGCCCCAGAATCTAAACTTTCGCTAAAACTATTATTTTTTTTCATGTCATCTATATCTTTTTTGCTATTCAAACCCCCCAAAGAAGCAAAAGACAGCCAGAGAAAAAAAGCCAAAACTGGACCAATAATCAAATTTTTTGAAAAATCAGACCACCATCTTTGAGAATACTGTTGCCCTTGAGGAAATGAAGCTAATAAATAAGCCAAAGGTGATAAAACAACATAAATCCAAATCATAATCATCCTCATAACCAACATCACCAGCATCGTCAGAATAACAACGGTAGCAATAATAACTATTACTAAGGCCAAAATCATTGAACCAATGATAGACATAGCAGTAATATCACCTCCATTTTCTTTGGAAGCGGTTAATATTTTAGAAATGCCCAACATGTCAGTTAAATTTGTTCCAGCGATATCTTTTATAGCATTTATAAAAGTGAGCATCACCACTTGAGTGAAGTCAATTAAAAGCCCACAAATTAATTTAGAAAAGTTTATTAACACTGCCATTATAACTAATTTTGGCAACCAAGTTTTTAAATTATAACTTTCTATTCGCAAGATGCTAGCAAAAGCAATGATCAAAAGTATTAAAACAAAAAACATATTACACAAATCTCTGACCACTATCCATCCATAAGTTACAGCCGAAGAATGAATGAAATTATTATATTGAGCAATCCCTATCAACATGTCCAAAAACAATATAGCTAATTTTCCAAATATCCAAATAAAGGGGTAGATAATCCAGCCTAAAACTTTGGCGACAGCCGTACCAGCAGCATGAGTTATCTGCGGATAAAAAAAGAAAACAAAAGCCAACATCAAGATAATGCTGAATGAAATTATTATTTTTTTGTTTTTAGAAAAAAATTTTCTCATTGATATTTTTTATTCTCTAATAATATTAGCTAAAAAGTCCTTTAAACCAGTTCCAAGCCACTTCGCCCCAATGTATCATAAAGTAAATTATAGTATAAATTAACATTATAACTACCAGATGAAAGACGCAACAACACCCCGCTCCTGGTTTTTCTATCATCCCTATTTTTTTTCCTATTTTTTGAGCTTTTTCGGGATCGATTTTTTTAATTTTCGACGGAACCCATTCTTGACCTAGCTCGCAAAAATACTTAGGAAAATTTTGATGAAGAAAAACATGAATATAAACATAAAACACTGATAAGGTGTAAGATTCTAAGGATAATTCCCAGGCCTTTTTTAAAAAAGCATCTGTAACCGATCTTATACCTGAAATTTTACTACCACCTTCCTGAGTAACTTTAGCAGAAACTACCTGTTTTCCCTTGACTTTTTTCTTACCAGCTTTTAAATTACTTTCGGCTTGAGCATCTTTATTTTCTCCATCAGAAAAATTGTCTTTACTGACACCCCTGTCAACATTCTCCTCCTTATTAGATAAATTGGGGATATTATTAATTTTTCCCAGCCCCTCTTGAAGAATCTTATTTTTATTAGCCTGAAATGATGCTGTTTGTCTAGCTGTGGCCAATGGTTTTTTAAGCGTTTTTCGTAAAAATGATTCTTCTTTTTCTCTTTCTGATCTACTATCTTTAAAATTGCTATTAAAACCCTTTTCTGGAGTAGTCAAAAAATTTTTCTGATCATCACTTAACCCTTTAGCTCTACTATCCTTAAGATTACTATACAAATTTTTTTCTGGACTAGTTAGAAAATTTTCTTTAACCTTTTTTTGAGTCTCTCGAAGCTCTCTTTTAACTCGAGCCAAAACACTCTCGGAAATTTTATCCTTAGTTGCCTGATCTGGCCCAGAAAGATCAGCCGAGCCTCCATTTATAATCAATTTTTCTTCGGGCATAGAAATGAATAAAATAATAAAATAGCAATCAGAAAATCAAACTACTTAATATTAATATTATACAATAAAAAAAATATTTTGCCAAATAATTTTAATATCTAAAACCCATTATTTTCTAATGGGTTTTCTACTTATATTATCAAGCTTTATTTATTTCTATTTTCTTCATCATAGTCCGTATAATACTGATCCTTATCATTAGCCAAATCTTCTAAAGTTTTCCAGTCATTAACCCAATCATTAACTGAATAAATCCTAACATTACCATCTTTATCATTACCTACAAAGCGATTTATTCCAGCATTAATAATCATTTTCTTGCAAAGTAAACAAGGATAAGCATTTACCTTGCTTTGTTTATCGCCATCTTTTCTAGCTGTAAAAAGAAACATATCAGCACCAAAAAGAGAAGTGCCAGAACGAGCAGCATTAATTATAGCATTCATCTCGGCATGAACTGAACGACATCTCTCATAACCAGTTCCCGATTTAACATTTTCTCGACGACGAATACAATAACCTAATTCCGTACAATCCATAGTTTTTCTTGGAGCTCCAACATAACCAGTAGAAACAATTTCATCATTTTTTACTATTACACAACCAATAGCTGTTGACAAACAATTACTTTTAATAGCCACGGCTTCAGCAATTTTTAAATAATATTCATCTTTACTTATTTTTTTACTCATATTTTATTTATATTAGAATTATTAATAACTAATTCTATTATAGTATAAAAAAAAGAAAGGGGCAATTAAGAGACCAGATCTATTTTGGCTACAAATACTTATTAATAATCTCCTTGTAATTCTTACAAAAGTTAGAAATAAACTCTTGTTCTGGAAAAAAATTTATCAAATCATAAAAAAATTTTTTATCAGTTACCCTATTATTAATCTTTTCCTTTAAGGCTACCTTCAAATCCTCATTATTATTAATATTAAATTTTTTGGATAAATTTAAATAATCGGGCCAAATATTCTTTTCTAAATACCAAAATAAATCATAATAATCCCGACCCTTAATATCAATTTCATTGTCCTCGCCCTTGAACCAACTTCTCCCCAGGATTGCTTCAATTTTTCCAGTCATTAAAAACTTTAAAGTGTAGACCCTGACTATAAAATTAAAACCAAAACCTGATATTGGAGAAACGTCATATTCTGGACTAATGAAATCCTCTATTGATGGCTCTATTTTAACATACAAAAAATCACTGCTACTTGTATCAGAGGTTAATCCGAGCTCTTTTAAGATTGGAAATTTCAGATAAAGCCTTTGCTTTCCCTGAAAACGAAAACTAATTTTTATTAAAAATTTATCTTGAAAATATTTTTCTAAACGCTGACCTAATAACTCCAAATCTAATTTTTCGTAATTCTCAGGAGTCAAATTAAAGTCCAAATCCTCTGATAAGCGTGGCAGGCCATAAACAATCCTCAAAGCCGACCCACCAGTAAAAATAAAATTCTGATATTCTTTTTGGCTATAGATAAAATTCAAAACCGGAAATTGTAAATATTCTTTAATGGCATTTTTAATAACAAAATCTGGCCAAGAAACCAACCTTTTTTCTTCAACAAATTTTTTTAATGAATTAATCAACATATTTTTCAATTAATTTATAAATTTCTTGAAAGCGTTTAGCCGGCAAAATAGAAAAATAATTTTTAAGCTCCGCCAAGTCCTCTGAGTTTAAATTCTCTAAATTCAAGCGTAAAGAATCTAAACTTTGAGAATTAATTACTGGCCCAACTCTGAAACGGAGATACAAAAAATCAAATAAGGCCTTGGCTTTAGAAGCTTCGGCCACTGGCTGACCCTTGAAATATTTAATAGTAAAACCAATAAATAATTTTTTCGGGATAGAAAAATATCTCCAAGCCCCCAATTTATTAATAAATTCTCTGTCATTTTTAGTACTAATAGAAGTTAACGCTCCAGCTGGCTCACTTAAAATTTGATATTTACTTAAAACATACTCTAAAGACAAATAAGAGGGCTGAAGTAATTGGCCAGCAATATATTCTAAATAACCATCTTTATCACTCTCTCTTTCATATTTATCATTTAATAAATAAACACCGTTTTTTAAAGCCAACAAATTACCATTTTTTAACCAATATTTAATATTAGCGTTTAAATTATTAACCTCTTTTTCCAATAAAAATAAAACCTTTTTATCAAAAATAAGCAGATTTTTCGTATTTTGTTGTAATTCTCTTAATTTCATATAGTTTTTTATAAAATAGTATAATTATTATACCAATTTATAAAAAACTTTGCAAGAGTGCCGTTTAAAAGGCAGCCTTCACCTAAAAAACAAAATATTTGAAGTTTAAATTTTTAATTCTTTCCTTTGTTTGTCGGATATTTTACTAGGGGCATTCATAGTTAAATCCTTACCATCGCTAGTCTTAGAAAAAGGAATAACTTCACGAATACTTGATTCGTTTTCTAAAACCATCAAAAGACGATCAAAGCCCCAAGCAATCCCCCC
>JAQVFY010000042.1 GCA_028696995.1 Patescibacteria group bacterium | reverse complement strand
TTTGAAAAGTAATTATTTTAAGGAGGGTTCGCATAGTGGTCTAGTGCGCACGCTTGGAAAGCGTGTATACCGCAAGGTATCAAGAGTTCGAATCTCTTACCCTCCGCGAATGAACGATCTCTGCGAGCAAAAACCCCAAAATTACTTGGGTTTTTTTATTGACTTTATATCAAAAATTGTCTAAGATATTCTATTAACCTTGTTATTTAAAAATTGAATTAAAGTAAGTATAAAATAAATCAAAATCTAATTATCATGAAAGAAAACAGTAAGAATGGAAGGAGAAAAAGTTTTCACCAAAACATGGAGAAACTTTGGCCGGGAGTTGGCGATATTGTGCTGACTGCCCAAGTTATTTTTTTAGGTGTTTATCGCTGGAGCCGTTTGGGAAAGGGGGTCCGTCGGCAGAACGTTTTGCAACATTCTTATTCTATAACCATTTTAGCTCGGATAATAATTGAAAAACTGAGCTATTATTTGGAATTGGATAAGGATTTGTTGCTTACAGCTTTTCTGGTTCATGATCATGGTGAAGGAGAACTGAAGAGAGACATTTGTGCTGGGAATAAAAATAAGGCCGGAAATGACGATGATCTCCGAGAGTATTTTGCTTTTGTGGAGCGTTATGAAAAGTTGGAGCCGAAAATATTCCAAGTTTTTCATCGGGCTTTTCTTCTGCAGTTTTGCCTAAAGGATCATACTGGCTTTCCTCGGGAGGCGGCCAAGATAATGGAGAGCTTGGAGCTTGAAAATCATTTTGATGCTTTAACCTTTCGGGCAATTGAGTTAGCGGAGTATCTGCTTTATGCTATGGAGCAGGATAAGAAGGGCAATCGTCCCGGCTTACTGGCTGAAGTCTATGAGCAATGTTTACCAGAAATTGAGGAGATTTCAGGTAAGTTGCCTGGATTTGAGTCAGAAATCTGGACAGCTGAGGTTTCGGCCTTCTTTGAAGCTTATTTGAGAAAATAGTAGAGTTAAGCTGAGATGGTCGGAGTAAATATTGAGTGGGACGCAAGCGCCCACTTTTTTAATTAAAAAACCCCTCGTTTTCGAGGGGTCTATTTTTGTTTAGCTAATGTTAGCCTTCTCTCATTTGATCGATGAATTCTTCGGCAAAAATTGCCACTTCCATTGCTTTTTGATAAGCATGACCGGTGTAATTTTCGGGATTATGTAATAAATCCCGGATTTCTCTTGGGATTTTTCCGAGAACTTCGTAAAGTTCTTCATTCCCATTAATAGAATCATTTTCCAGAGCTTCCATCAATGAGATATCATATTTTTTAGCCTCGGGCATCAAGGTGTCGTTCACCAAACGATGAGCATCGCCCTGATAGCCGTAGAGTTGTAGGGCCAGGTAGATGGGTTCGGCCATGATAAATTTGGCGTTCATCTCAAAGTTTTTCTTGATGCGAACGACATCAAATTTTATCCTTTTCAGGAAGCTTTTACCCTCTTTTTCCCTCAGCAACGTGTTTAATTGATGCTGTAAGTTGATTGGGATTATTGGAAGATCTCTCAACACCGAGCTGTTAACCAAATCTCTTTGGTGCCCGCTAATGAGGATGTCTTGAGACTTGCCTAGTTCATTTTTGGTTTTCCACCACATCCCCTCGGTATTCTCAAAGTTGACGGGATTTCTCTTATGGGCCATAGTGGAGCTCCCCACTTGTCCGACTTCAAATGCTTCTGTTAGCTCACCGATTTCACTGCGCATCAAGCTGTAGCCGTCCCGGCCAAGTTGTCCTAAGGTGGCAGATAGCAGGTTGCAATCAAACAGAAAGTCAGTTAACCTTTCGGGAGCTAAAATTTGCGTGCTGATTCGGGCTGGCTTTAATCCCAGTTTATCCAAAACCCTCTCTTCGAAGGTTTTACCTTTTTCTGGAATTAATCCCAGGCCAACTTGGGCGTTGTAGGCGCCGACTGCTCCAGAGATTTTTCCCTCCAGTCTTTTGCTGGCATTATCCAGGCGCTCCCAATTCTCGATCAGACGATTGAGAATGGTTGCCAGCCAGAAGCCAACGGTAATTGGCAGGGCGTGTTGCCCGTGAGTTCGTCCGATTTGTATTTGGTCAGAATATTCAGTTGTTAGTTGAATAAGATCGCAGGTAACCCTTATTAACGCTGGTTTAAGGGCTAATTCGTAGGCGTCACGGAACTATAGAGAGCGAGCAGTATCCAGTACATCATAACTGGTGAGTGGAACATGAACAAAGCGTCTGAGATTTTCAGGCAATCTTTCCTGTATCAAGCGCACCAGGGCCCGAACGTCATGCTTTGTTATTTCGCTTTCCACTTTATCCACCATAGTGGTGGTGATTTCTTCCCGAATTTTAATTTTTAGTTCGGGGGTTAATAAACGGAAGTCTTCGTCAGGAATAAATCCCAACTCATGCAAGGTCTCCATAGTGGCAAGCTCAACATCTATGGCACGACAATATAAATTGTCATAGCCGAAAGTGCCTTTCATTTCTTTCGGTTGGTAACGCGGGTTACTGGGTAGCATCAGGTTTCTTTCCATAATTTGGTGTTTTTTGGGTTAATAATAGGAAAAAAAGAATAAACTTTGTATTTAAGGTTTGATTTATAATTTTAAAGAACTTCCAAACACTTTAATACAAAATTATCATAAAAGTCAATAGTTATAAATATTTTTTAATTTGTCTTTTGTCTTTAAATTTGCTATTATAATTATATAAAAAAACAGATAAAAACCATTTTTTGTTATAATTTTTGTATTTATGAATTTTAATTGGGATATTATTGGTAATGATAGGGCTATAGAATATTTAGATAAAAGTCTCGGTAAAAATAATATTGCCAATTTTTATGTTTTTTCTGGAATGTCTGGTATTGGTAAATTTTCTTTAGCCAGAAATTTTGCCAAAAACATCTTTTTAAAAGATAAACCAGAGCTAGTTCAAAAAGAAAATTTCCTAAAAACTAATAGCGATTTTTTTGTGCTTGAAAGGGAAAGTGATAAAAAAGATATTTCTATTGATCAAATTAGATCCTTAATAGAAAGATTTAAATCTAGTTCTTTTTTGGGTTCTTATCGAATTGCTATTATCAAGGATGCTGAAAATTTAAATAACAACTCTGCTAACGCCCTATTAAAAGTTTTAGAGGAGGGCGGAGAAAAAACTGTTATAATACTGACGGTTTCAGATGTTGAAAATTTGCCCAAGACAATCATTTCGCGGGGACAGGTTATTAATCTTTTTCCCGTTCAAGATGATTTGATTTATAAAAAATTAATAGACGAGTTTAAACTTAGTCCTAGCTTGGCTAAAAATTTAACCAAATTATCATCTGGTCGTCCAGCTATTGCTTTGAAGTTTTTACAAAATGAAAACTTATATCAGGAGTATCAAATAGTAGTTAATAACTTTTTTGATTTTCTATCTACTAATTTTTCAGAGCGTTTAAAAATTATTGATGATTTAGTGAAGAAAAGTGATTTTATTGTAAATTTTGATATTTTAGAAATCTGGCAGTCAATATTACGAGATTTAATTTTTGTTTTTTATGGCCAATATGAGCAAGTTAGAAATATTTTTGCTTTAGAGGAATTAAAAAAGATTATTGGGACTGAAATTGATCCTGTGAAAATTAGGAAAAAATCATTAAAGATAAGTGAAGGTAATGATTATTTGCGATCTAATATTAGCCTTCGTTCCACTTTAGAATATATTGCAGTAAATATTTAAATAATATATAATAAATTAAAATAATTTAAAATAAAATTATGAAAAAATTTAAAATTATTGCCATTTTTTTGTGTATTTTTCTTTTGAGTGCCTGCTCTTTAAATGTTAAAACTAAAGGGGGCGGAGCTTTGGACGGTGGTGTTTTTGTTACTAATAATAAAGGGGATGTTTGGCAACAAATGCCATATATTCCAACTATTTCTGGTACTCCGGGAAGTATTGCTACAGCTGATGTTGAGGAGTTGACTATTGATCCTAGTGATAGTGGAGCAGTTTATTTAACCGCTATTGGTGATGGTTTGTATTACACTTATAATGTTGGACGAGGCTGGAATAAAGTTTTAGCTCTTCCTGGTGATATCACAGTAAATGATTTAGCCATTGATAATAAAAATAAATGTATTTTTTATGTGGCTCATGATAAT
>JAQVFY010000041.1 GCA_028696995.1 Patescibacteria group bacterium | reverse complement strand
AAACTGTGGTTGAAAAAATAAAAGACCCGGTTGTCAGGTCTTTCTGGCAGAACGAATTCTCCAAATATCAATATCAGAACAAGGGGGAGGCCCTAGCTCCAATTCAAAATAAACTGGGAGCCTTTTTGACCGTTCCAATGGTAAGAAACATCGTAAGTCAGAATCAAAGTAAGATAAATTTCAGAAAAGCCATTGACGAAGGCAAAATTCTCCTTGTTAACCTGTCAAAAGGCAGAATCGGTGAGGACGTCTCCTCTTTTCTTGGCTCTTTGATGGTTGCTAAAATACAGCTTGCCGCGATGAGCCGTGCCGATATTATAGAAAATGAGAGAAAAGACTTCTATCTCTATGTGGATGAATTCCAGGAGTTTGTTGCCAAAGACACCTTTGAGGAGATTCTCTCCGAAGCTCGGAAATACCATCTGTGTTTGACAATAGCACACCAGTATATGGGGCAGCTTGATGAGGGTTTAAGGCAAGCGATCTTAGGAAATGTAGGAACAATAATCGTCTTTCCTGTAGGACCAGAGAACGGAAAGATTTTGGAAGATGAATTCTATCCTAAATTTGAACGGCAGGATCTGATAGCACGTGAAAAGTATCATATCTGTCTGAAGCTAGCGATCGACGGCAAACAGTCACAACCATTCTCAGCTATGACTTTACCAACTTTCTATAAATTTGAACCTCAGGGGAATAAAGAGAAAATAATTAAGTTTTCAAGGAAACGCTACTCCGTCCAAAACAAAGAGATTAATATAGATTGAAAGGGGGCATATCTATTCTTTATCCATCTAAGAGCTGTTTCCATAGCGGGATAAGTCGTATCTTTGCTTTCCTATACTTGATTTCTCCCTCTTCATCCGGCGAGGCACCGGGGAGGGTCTTCCTTTCAGAATTAAAGCCTTTCCATACAGAAAACCTCCTAGACATTAAATATGACGATGCAGCCAACATGATCATGGACGGTAAACGCTATTATAATGGCATCCGGATTGATGCTGGTCATTATGATAGACAAACTGAACTTTTATTTAACCTGGATGCGAAATATTCCCTTCTAACTGGGCTGGCAGGTTTGAATGACAGCTCCTCTAGAAATTACGAATCGCTTGTTGTTTCTTTCTATGGTGATGATAAATTCCTTACTTCTGTGGATCTAAAAAAGGAGCAACCAAAACCTTTACCATTGGCTATTGACATAAAAGGGGTGTTAGTTCTTAAAATTGTTATTAATATAAAAGACGCTGGTTGGTATGGCGAAATCCTTGATCTAGCCAACATGGCACTGGTAAAATAAAAAGTTTTAGACTTAAAAACATAAATTATAATAGTGCTGGGAGTCAGGAACGGAATAGCAGCCACCGGGCTCCTAAGTACTATTTATAAGCTTTATTGCTAAACAATAGAGGAATTAACACTTCTTTGTCGAACTGATTATTCAAAATAATCAATAAGGGAGTGATAGCCTTTTGACCTCGGGAAGAAAAGAATTGACAGACACTGTTGCCAAAAAAGCAGGTGTTACCGAAAAACAGGCATCAGAATTCATTATTGCTTTTATTGAAACGCTTTGCGAAACTTGCTGATGGTGACAAGGTTCAGTTGGTAGGATTTGGAGCTTTTATGACAAGAAAAAGAAAGAGTCATGAAAAAAGAAATCCGCGCTACTACAGGCTAGTGTATCATATTTTTGCTGGTTAATATAAATAATTAATGCTATTATTGATTCATTAAAACATAAGTATTTTTTGTGCTACTGGCCTAAATTTTTCGGCTAAAAGTCAAATTTAAGACTTTCCATATAAATATTTAAACCAGAAAAGACAACGTCCATGTTAAAGTTACTACTTGCCAAGGATTAATCGTGCAATACTGATGAAAACATTTTATTTTTAGTAATAACTTTATTAGAAAGAAAGTGTAATTAGAATTATGATCCATGTTTATCAATTTTTTAACCATCCGTTTTTTAGTATTATTGGTGGTCTGTTTGCTTTAGTAGCAATTGGAAGTATCTTAATTACATTCATATTTTGGGTGCTTGGAATCTCTCCACTTCTTTGGAGATTAGGTTTAGGTAGGTGGAAAAGAAAAATTGCAATAGCAGCTAGTAACGATGTTTATGACAGCTTGAAAGATGATTTAGTAGAGAGTGGCATTTTTCGAGAGAAAAACGTCTTGCATATTTCAAAAGTTAATCTTGCAAAAATTAAGGATCATTATTTAATTCTTGTTCATTATAGATCCTTTTCTGAGGAGGAAATTAAAGCGATGCTTTCTGATAAAAAATCTATTGCGGGCATGATTTTTTACTATCAAGATTTTGATCCAGCAAAAGGGGAAAAAGTACCGGATAATATAACTAAATTAATTGGTAGTAAAGAAAACACAACAATCGTAAATTTTCGCGGTCGTTTGTTGAACGATATCGTCACAACGTTGATAACTACAAGCTATGAAAAAAGATAGTTTCAATTCCAAGTTTAGGGAATATGCCCACACTTTGTCACCCCAACAAAGTGAACGAGATTTTATTGGGACTATATACAAATCCTTTAATGATTTACTAGGCGCAAATAATTGTATCCAAATAGGATCATATCCCCGATTTACAGCTATTAGACCTGTCCATGACCTCGATATATTATATATTTTAGGCAAATGGGATGAAAATAGTCATGACCCATCAACTACACTTCGCCAATTGGATGCCAAAATAAAACAAGATTATGAAAATCCCACTAATTATGAAATAAAATCCTCCTTACAAACGCATTCTGTAACAGTTTCTTACATTGAAAAAAACGAGGAGATATTTTCAGTTGATATTGTCCCTGCTTATATTTTTTCAAAAAACGAATTTGATCAGGACACATATAAAGTTCCAGAAATTGTTAAAGAAAGACATGGTAGGAGTAGAATAGAATATTACCAACGTATATATACTGAGCGGAAAGAAATGGGATGGATCTCATCAGATCCACGGGGTTATATTAAAATTGCTGCCAATACTGACCAATTAACTAACGGTGAATTTAGAAAAACTGTTAAAATTATCAAAAAGTGGCGGAGTAATCTGGAAGAAGCAGATAACAATTTGAAATTAAAATCCTTCCATTTAGAACAAGTTGTTACAAAGTTTTTTCTGGATAACCGGTGGCTAGAAATTTTTGATGCGATTTTTAAATTTTTCACAGAGTTGCCAGAAATGATTGCTCAACCTAACCAAATAAAAGACCGTGCTAATTACAATAAATTTATTGATGACTATTTAGCCGATTTTAGCGAGGAAGAAAAAGAAAAAATCAAGTGCGCTCGAGATGGCTTCCTTACCAAACTAGAAAAATTTAAAGAATCTGATTCCATTGAAACACTGCTGAAAATACTCTTTTACCAACGAAAGCCAAGTGAAGTATTCCTTTTCGATTCTGGAATAAAAATCCTTATCGACGATACTTTAGTGTTTAAAATAGATGGATTTGTAAAACCCTTAGTTGGTTTTTCTTCAGGCTGGCTGACTAAAACGCCACAGTTGCAAAAAGGATTAACACGTGGGCAAGGCAGGGCAAGAAAGATAGAATTTTCGATACGAAATAATAACACTCGGGCTACAGAGTATAGATGGAAGGTAAGAAACAGCAATCTATGCAGCGAACCAAGAGGTGAAATAACATTAAATCAGACTAAAAACAATCCAGAAAGTACAGCATATGCTGGTAATCACTATGTTGAATGTTATGCAATTATTGACGATATATGCGTTGCTCGGTCGAGAGTAAACGTAAATATTATCTAAGAATAATCAAAACTTTTCGTTGTCTTCACAATAAGCAACAGCTATAGGCTGCTTACTTTTTTCTATAAACAACAACGGTTGCTTCCTTCCTTAAAGCCCCTATAGGTGACATCTATAGTCGTGAGGTGAGCTAAATGGAGAGAGTAAAGATGGTCGGGATATGGATAAGAGTATCAACAGAAGACCAGGCTAAGGGCGAGAGTCCGGAACATCATGAAAAGCGCGCCCGCTATTATGCCGAATCAAAATCATGGCAGATAAAAGAGGTTTATCATCTTGAGGCGGTATCAGGAAAGTCAGTGATAAATCACCCTGAGGCTCAGCGAATGCTTCAAGATATTCGAAGTG
>JAQVFY010000040.1 GCA_028696995.1 Patescibacteria group bacterium | reverse complement strand
TGTTCATTCGGTTAAACGTTTAATTGGAAGAAAATATGGTGATGAGGAGGTTAAAAAAGATATTGAATTGGTCCCTTATAAGATTATTCAAGCTGGAGAGGGGATTAAAGTTAAGATGAGTGATAAAGATTATAGTCCTCAAGAGATTTCAGCTATGATCTTGTCTAAACTTAAGGCTGATGCTGAAACTAAAATAGGTGAAAAGATAACTGAAGCTATCATTACTGTTCCCGCCTACTTTGATGACGCTCAAAGACAGGCCACTAAAGATGCTGGTAAAATTGCCGGTTTAGATGTTAAGAGAATTATTAATGAACCCACTGCTGCGGCTTTAGCCTATGGTTTTGATAAAAAGCAAGGGCAACAAGTTGTTGTTTATGATTTAGGGGGAGGAACTTTTGATGTTTCTGTTTTAGATCTTTCTTCTGATACCGTTGAAGTAAAGGCGACCAATGGCGATACTCATTTAGGAGGGGAAGATTTTGATCAAAGAATTATTAGTTGGATTATTGCTGAATTTAAAAAAGACCAAGGGATAGATTTATCTAATGATGCTTTAGCTCTGCAAAGAATCAAAGAATCGGCTGAAAAGGCTAAAATTGAATTATCTACAACCATGGAGACTGAAATTAATCAACCTTTTATTACTACTGATGCTAACGGACCAAAACATTTAGTAATGAAACTTTCTCGTTCTAAGTTGGAAGAATTAATATCTGATTTAGTAGAAAGAACTATCGAACCTTGTAAAAAAGCTTTGTCTGATGCTGGATTAAAAACTTCTGATATTCAAGAAATTATTATGGTCGGAGGGATGACTAGAATGCCCTTAGTTCAAAAAAGAGTAAAAGAATTTTTTGATAAAGAACCTAATTTAAGTGTTAATCCGGATGAAGTTGTAGCTTTGGGAGCCGCTGTTCAAGCTGGAGTTTTACAAGGAGATGTTAAAGATGTTTTATTATTAGACGTTACTCCACTTACTTTAGGGATAGAAACTTTAGGAGGAGTAGCTACTCCACTTATTGAGAGAAATACTACTATTCCAACTTCTAAATCACAAGTTTTCTCTACTGCTGCTGATAATCAACCTAGCGTAGAGATTCATATTGTTCAAGGAGAAAGGCCAATGGCGGGGGATAATAAGACATTGGGGCGATTTATTCTTGATGGTATTCCACCAGCACCTCGAGGAGTCCCTCAAGTTGAAGTTTCTTTTGATTTGGATGCCAATGGAATTTTAAATGTTACTGCCAAGGATAAGGCTACTAATAAAGAGCAGAAAATTACTATTACGGCCTCCTCTGGTTTAAGCAAAGAAGAGATTGAAAAAATGCAAAAGGAGGCTGAGATTCATGCTGAAGAAGATAAAAAGAAAAAAGAAAATATTGAAATGAAAAATCAAGCTGATGCTGTGGTCTTTACTATCGAAATATTATTAAAAGAATCGGGAGACAAAATGAAGGAAGAAGATAAGAAGGAATTAGAGTCTAAGTTGGAAGAATTAAAGAAAATAAAAGATGGAGATCAGTATGAAGAGATGAAGAAAAAGATGGAGGAGTTAAATGAAATTGCTCAAAAAATTGGAACTGCTATGTATCAAAATCAAGGACCTAATCCAGTTGATCCTTCTCAGGCTGGAGCAGAAGCTGGTTCGACTGAAGGTAGTTTTGATTCCGGAAATAAAGATTCGGAAAAGTCAGATGATAATGTTGTTGAAGGAGAAGTTGAAAGTAAATAATAATTAAAACCATGGCTAATAAAGATTATTATAATATTTTAGGCGTTTCTAAAAGCGTTAATCAAGATGAAATTAAAACTGCTTTTAGAAAACTAGCTCATCAGCATCATCCCGATAAAGGGGGTGATGCTGATAAGTTTAAGGAAATAAATGAAGCTTACCAAGTTTTAGGTAATAAGGAAAAAAGACAGCAGTATGATCAATTTGGCTCTAACTTTAATAATATGGGCGGAGGTGGCTTTGATTTTTCTGGCTTTCAAAACGGTGGATTTTCTGGGGCCAATGTTAATTTTGAGGACTTAGGAGATTTGTTTGGTGGTTTTGGTGATATGTTTGGTTTTTCCGGACGTTCATCTGGGCGTCGAGAAAGTCCTTCTCGTGGGGATGATATTGAGGCTATTTTAATCATAGATTTTAAAGAGGCTGTTTTTGGGGCTGAAAAGGAAATATTGTTAGATAAATATTTAAAATGCGATCATTGTAGGGGAAATGGAGCCGAGCCTGGAAGTAAAATTAATACTTGTTCAACCTGTAAGGGAAGTGGAAGAGTTTTTAGAGTCCAGCGAACTATTTTTGGTTCTATGCAAGCTGAGGCTATCTGTCCCAATTGTCAAGGCGAAGGGAAAGCTTATTCACAGAAATGTACAAAATGTAAGGGGCATGGAATATATAAAGGACAAGATAAAATGAAGCTTAAGGTGCCAGCTGGAATTGATGAGGGCGAAGCTATTAGGCTTTCTGGACGTGGTAATAGTGGTGTTAAAGGAGCTCCAGCTGGAGACTTGATTTTAAGAATTAGGATTAAACCTAGCACTGAATTTAAAAGAGTTGGTTACGATATTTATTCTAGAATTATCATTAATGTTAAACAGGCTATTTTAGGAGATAAAATAGATGTTAAGACTGTTCATGGTCTTGTAGTTTTAAAAATTCCCGAAGGGACTCAATCAGGAACAAAGTTTAAAATAAAAGGAAATGGAGTCACAAAACTTAGAGGTGGTGGACAGGGAGATCATTTGGTCGAGGTTGTGGTTAATATTCCGAAGGGGTTATCTAAAAAAGACAGAAAGGTCTTAGAAGAAATTAAATTATAATTTTATGTTCATAGATACTCATTGTCATGTTAATTTTAAAGATTTTAAGGATGATTATTTGGAGGTTATAAATAGATCCAAACAAGAAAAGGTAGAAATGATAGTTGTTGGCTCGGAGTTAAAGACTTCTACTCGAGCTGTTTTTTTAGCTGATAATTATTTTCCAGGGGTTTATTCGGCTGTTGGTTTACATCCTATTCATTTAGAAAATTTTTTAATAAAAAATGATGATAATAATGGAAAATATGAATTTCGTAGTCAAGGAGAGATTTTTATGGAAGAAAAGTATCAGGCTTTAATTGACCAAAGTAATAGAGTCGTAGCTGTTGGAGAAATTGGTTTAGATTATTATCATATCAATACTAGTTTGGGCAAAAGCGAAGCAGAAATTAAAAATTTACAAAAAGAAGTTTTTATTAAACAATTAAATTTGGCTCAAAAAAATAATTTACCAGTAATAATTCATTGTCGCGAGGCTCATGCTGATCTATATAAAATTTTAAAAGATTTTGCTGAGCAAAATAATTTTTCTCGAGACTGGGGAGTAGTTCATTGTTTCTCGGGAGATTATGATTTGGCTCAGAAATATTTTGCTCTGGGCTTAAAAATTTCTTTTACTGGATTGATAACTTTTGTTAATTTCTGGGATGAAATTATCGCCAAGTCTCCTTTGGAAAAAATAATGATTGAAACAGATTCTCCTTATTTATCTCCAGTGCCCTTTCGTGGGCAAAGAAATGAGCCGGTTTATGTCAAAAAAGTAGCTGAAAAGATTGCCCAAATTAGAAATATGCCCCTGAAAGAGGTTGAGGATGTTATTTTTGCTGTTTCTTCAGATTTTTTTAATATTTCTTCTATAAAATAGGGTTTTTTGGTGGTTTGATTTTTAACTTTTTATTTGTTATAATTTTCTTATAACTTAATATTAATTAAATTATATGGACATTCAGGAAAATGAGAAAAAAACAGAGCAAAACGTAGAAGAGAGTAATGATTTAATCTTATTTAATCTCTTAAAAGAGAACCTAAAAGTTAGCCGAGAAATACTAGATTTAAGTAGGTATATTAAGAAATATATTTTATGGCAAAAGGTTATTTTTTGGTTCAAGTTTGTAGTTATTTTAATTCCTATTATTTTGGCACTTATATATTTACCTCCATTTTTGAGAGGCGCTTTTTCTTCTTTTCAAGAATTAATAAATCCTGCCGGTATATTAAACGAAAAATAATTTTTATATGGATAATAATGAAATAATATTTTTTGCTCAAACTAATTTTCGTAATCAAATGCGTCGTTTTGGTATTAAAACCGATGATCGTCGTCGGCATATGTATTTAATTGGAAAAACTGGTATGGGTAAATCTACTATTTTAGAAAATATGATAGTAGAAGATATTAGGTCTGGTAAGGGAGTAGCCGTGGTTGATCCTCATGGAG
>JAQVFY010000016.1 GCA_028696995.1 Patescibacteria group bacterium | reverse complement strand
GAATAATTGAAAAAGGAGCCTTTCATTGTTATATTAAATTTCCCAGGCTTTTACAAAGCTTTAAATTGAGCAATTTAGAAGCTGAAAAAATTTTAGTTAGAATTGATACTGTTAAAAAAGAAAAACATTTTAAACCACAACTTTTTATTTTAAATAAGTTTGATGTTTATCGAAGTATTTTAGTGAACCCAATTGATATTATTTTATCTCAAAAATTAATGGCAATTATTGGTCGTCATCGAAAAAAAGGACGGGATTTTTATGATGTTAGTTATTTGTATAATAAAACTGAGGTCAATTTTTCTTATATTTTAAAAAACTATTCTCTTAATAAAAAAGATTTTTTTAAAAAATTATTAACCGTTTGTCATGACCTGGATTTTAAGGCTTTATCTAAAGATGTTGAGCCTTTTTTAATTTTTCCCGAACAAGCTAAGAGGGTGATTGATTTTGAGAGCTTTATAAAAACCAAAATTTTATAGTTTATTAATTTATATAATTTAATAATTTTATAAAATATGAGAATAATAAAATGGATCGCTCGAATAATAGCCTTGATACTTTTAATTTTTGGTTTATTATTTTACTTTGGTTATGGCAATCCTTTGCCTTTTGTAAATCCTGATTATTCATTATGGGAAAACGTAGCGCTTTTTATGATGCCAATTATCTTTATTGGTTTGGCTTTGGGTTGGAAATATGAAAAAATTGGAGCTTATCTTATAATTATTCCGATGTTGATAGTATTTTTGGGAGGAGTGGCAGTTCATTCTAACTTTAGTTCTAATATGCTTTTACCTTTAATTCCGGGAATTTTGTATTTAATAGTGGGTTATAAGAAAAAATAAAATATATTTAATAATAAAATTATGAAAAACTCTAAACTAATAAGGAGGGGAATAATTAATGCCTTGGGTGTTTTTGCCTATATTTTCCTTTTAGCTGTTTTTATGAATAAGGCTAATACTTGGTTTGGTCAGACCGATCATGATATAATTACACCAGTTATCGTTTTATTAATGTTTGTTTTTTCGGCTTTAGTAACTGGCGGATTGGTATTGGGTAAACCTATTATGCTTTACCTTGATGGCAAGAAAAAAGAAGGGATCAATTTAATATGGTATACTGGACTTAGCATTTTTATCTTGATGTTTTTAGCTTTTTTAACTTTGATGTTGATAAAGTAATAAAAAGATTTAAAATAATAATTAAAAATATATGATTGAATATTTAAATATAGTTGATGAGAATGACGAGGTTATTGGTCAAGAGACTAGGGAAAATATTCATAAACAAGGGTTACTTCATCGTGAGGTTCATGTTCACTTTGTTACTCCTAACAAGGAAATTATACTCCAACATCGTGCTAAGGATAAAGATTTTTGTCCCGATTTATTAAGCGCGACCGTTGGAGGACATGTTGAAATCGGCGATACTTATGAAAAAACAGCGATAAAGGAAACGAGGGAAGAAACCGGCTTAATTATAAATGAAGAAGATTTAATATTTTTAAATAAAAGTAGAAGAGGGTTATTTTTTGATGAGAAAACTAATACTACCAACAATGTTTTTGGGACTAGTTATCTTTATCGTTATTTAGGAGATTTAAGTGATCTAAAAGTAGAGGAAGGCAAGGCTATTGGTTTTGAGCTTTGGTCTTTTGATAAATTAAAAAAACTAAGTGAGCCAGAAAAAGAAAAATTTATTCCTTATGTTTTAAATTTTATTTTAGATAATTTAGTAGATTAAATAAAAATTATGTTTTTTTTATTAATTAATGGAGCTTCTTGCTCTGGAAAAAGCTCAGTAATTAAAGAAATAATGAAAACTCAAGATGAGTTATTTCATTTACCTTATGATTCACTTAAGTGGCTTTTTTCTAAATATAATTCCAAAACCCATTATCAAAAAGTTCAGGAATTTGTTTTCAGTGTTGCCATTTTTGCTATGAAGAAGAAATATAATATAATTTCCGACTCTTCTTTATACAAAAAAGATAGAAACAAACTAATTGATTTGGCTAAAAAACATGATTATAAAATAATCGAAGTTAATTTAAAAGCTGATTTTTCTGTTTTAGAGAAAAGGTTTGAAGAGAGAGTTACTGGAGCTTTAGCTGATCCTAGTAAAAGAATTACCAATACTTCCAAAGAAAGATTTAAAGAGCTTGTAGAAACATTTGAAAAAGAAAAAAATCAAGATGCTATTAAAATCAGAACTGATGATAAAAAAATTGAAGAAGTTGTTCAAGAAATTTTAAAATTAATTTATTATAAGTAAGTATAAATTATAATAAGGTTATGATTTTTATTAATGATAAAAATATTTATTCAGGAATATCTGAAAAAAAAGATGGTCCGATGAAAAATTCAGTGGAAAATCGTTTTTTATTTTTTAAAAATAAGGGTTTAAATGATAAAATTATAATATCAGCTGGGTTAGTTCATGGTAATAAGGTGGCTATTGTAGACAATTTAGAGGATAGCCAAATTATTTTAGATTGTGATGCTTTAATAACAAATCATAATAAATATTTATTAACCATAACAGTAGCCGATTGTTTACCTATTTATTTTTATGATGAAAAGAAAAAAGTAATAGCTCTAGCTCATGCTGGGTGGCGTGGTGTAATTTCAGAAATTGTTGAAAAAGTTATTATTAAGTTTACTAATTACTATCATTCCGATTTAAAGGATATTAATGTTTTCATAGGACCATATATTAGACCTTGTCATTTTGAGATTAAAGACGATGTGGCTAATAAATTTAAAAGTTCTGATATTATTAATAGAGCTGAAAAAAAATATATTGACATGGCTAAAATTGTTAAAGATCAGTTAATTCAGTTAAAGATTCAAAGAGATAAAATTAACATTAGTGATGATTGTACATATTGTTTGGAGGGTAAATATTTTTCTTATCGGAGGGATAATCCTTCAGAATTAGAGACCATGATTGCTTATATTGGATTAAAATAATATAAAAATAGGGTATAGTAAAATTATAATTAATTTAAAATTATATGAAATCAGTTGTTATTTGCGGTAGCTCTCGTTTTTTTAAAGAAATAAGGGGCTTCGCTAAAAAGTTGAAAGATCTCGGAGTGGTGGTTTATGAACCTCATTTGTATAGAGCTTCTGGGGGAATATGGGAGAACATTCCTGATTTTGATAAACCTTTTGTAGCCTCAGGTTTAACTCATGACCATTTTTATAAAATTAGAATGGCCGATGTTGTTTATGTTTTGAATAAGGATGGTTATAGTGGCGTTAGCACTAGTATGGAAATTGCTTATGCCGTAGCATTGAATAAACCTGTTTATGCCTTTTCTGATCAAGACAAAGAAATTTGTAGAAAAATCTTGTTCTCTGGTATCGTAAGTACACCAGAAGATTTATTAAAATATTTATAATAATTATTAATTTTTTAGATTATGAAAATAGCAATAATTTCAGACATTCACGATAATTTTCACAACCTTGTTTTAGTCTTAAAAGAAATTAAAAAAAGAGAGGATCTAGAAAGGATAATTTTTCTAGGTGATTTTATAAACAACGGTATAGTAAAATTTTTAGCTGGTTTTTATCTTCCGGTAGATGCTATTTGGGGAAATAATGACGGCGATAAAAGTGCTATTACTAAAACATCTTTAAGTCCCCAAAGTAATTTAAAAATAGCTGACAATGTTTATGACTTTTTAGAGCTAGATGGACGAAAGATATTTATTACTCATTATCCCGATTTAGCCAAACCGATGGCCAAGTCTGGCGAATTTGATGCTGTTTTTTATGGTCACAATCATAATAAAAATAAGGATTTTGTTGATAATTGTTTAGTTGTTAACCCTGGAGAAATTTCCGGTCATAAAACTAATAAAATATCTTTTGCTATTTACGATACTAAAGCCAACGATGCTGATATTATTGAAATTGATGGAGGTATAATGGTCAAAACCGAGGAAGTTGAGGATTATTTAAAGAATTTGGATTTTGAATTTTCTAAATCCAAGGGACATCAATATTAATAATATGGAAAAATTATTTATTAAAAATAGAAAAGGGGAGGAAATTTCTGTTTTAATAGAGACAGTCAAAAACCCAAGAGGATTGATTTTTGTTTTACATGGTACCGGCGGAATAAAAGAAAATGATCCAATGGCAACCTTTGCTCGTGTTTTTTTAGATAATAATTATAACGTAGTTCGTTTTGATGCTACCAATACTTTTGGCGAAAGTTATGGCCAGCACGATGATATGACTTTTGATAGTTTCTATGAAGACCTCGAAGATGTTGTTAAGTGGTCTAAGCAACAAGATTTTTATTTAGAACCCTTTATTATCAGCGCTTATAGTTTGAGTGCTATGTGTTCGCTTTATTTTACGCAAAATCATCCCAGCCTAGTTAAAGCTTTAGTTCTGATTTCTGCCGTTTTTGATGGTGAAACATTTATTAAAAAATATTCTCCAAAAGAATTGCTTGATTGGGAAAAGACGGGTATAAGAATTTGGTTATCTAAATATGGATATGAAAAAAGATTGAAATATTCCTATATAGAAAGCATGAAAAAAACCGATGTTTTTAAGGGAGTTAGTAAAATAAAAGTTCCAGTAATTTTATTAAACGGAGATATTGATGACACTACTCCTTTAAAAGATCAGAAGATTTTTTTTGAGGCATTATCTTGTGACAAAGAATTACATGTTATAGATGGTGTTGGCCATAGTTTCCGTAGCAAGGATCATTCTAGTAAAATTTATAATATTTTAAACGAATGGATTAAAAAATTAAAATAAAAATTATGTCTATAATTTATCAAACAAATAATTTTACAGTTGAAGCTCATCAAAGGCCACATGTGGATAGAAACGATGGTGGTCATGTAGTAATACGTCCGAAAGAAAGAATAACGGATCGGCAAGATTTGACTCCTGAGCAAGCGATAGAGCTAATGAGATTAACTATTGTCGCTGGAGAAGCTATGGCTAAGGTGATGAATGAACGCGGAGTTGATATTGGTAGAATTAATTATCAGGACAATGGTAATTGGAGTGTTTTTAATCCGGAAGGACCGCATTTTCATATGCATTTATATGGTCGAGCCAAAAGCGCCAAAGTTCATAAATACGGCCAAGCTTGTTATTTCCCTCATATCGATGATCAGCCCGAGTATTATGAAAATTTTAAACCGCTTACTAAAGAAGATGTTGAAGAAATAGGGCGAGAGATGGAGAAAATTTTTGCTGATGATAAATTTTCAGATGAGAAGTGGTTTGGTGTTGATTATTAAAATTAATAATTTAATAATACTTATATGAAACTATTATTACTTTCTAGCAGTAGATTTTTAAAAAATGATTCAAAATTATATGACAGATAAATTTTTAAAGATTAAAGAAATAGTAGCACAGGAGTTAAATCAGACTAAGGATTCGGCTCATGACATTGACCATGTTATGAGAGTATATAATTTAGCTATGACTATCGCCAAAGCTGAACCTAATGTTGATTTAGATGTTCTTCGAGCAAGTGTTTTGCTCCATGATATTGGTGGAGCGAAAGAGGCCAATGATCCTAGCGGTCAAACTGATCATGCTGTTATTGGAGTGGAGATGGCTCGACCGATATTGGAAGATTTGGGATTTGCTGATGATAAGATTAAGCATATTCAATCTTGCATTTTATCACATCGACATCGTACTGATAATAAACCTGAAACGATTGAAGCTAAAATAATTTATGATGCTGATAAATTAGATGCTTCCGGGGCGATCGGAATAGCTCGAGCTTTTTCTTGGATTGGTAAACATAAAGCTAAGATTTATAAAAAAGTAGATGATCTTTCAAATTATGCCAAAGAAAATTTAAGTGAAGGAAAATTAAATGGCCGAATAATGGATAAATCAAAACACAGTATTCATATTAATTATGAGCTCAAAGATAAATTTTTGCTTGAAAATTTGTACACTGAAACAGCTAAAAAAATTGGTCGGGAAAGATTAATGTATTTTAAGGATTTTCTGGAAAGAATGGACAAAGAGGTGAATGGGGAGTTGTAAATTAATATTATTGAATATAAAAACATAATTATAAATATATGAAATTTGAGTTTTTTTCTAAAAAAAGCCAAAACAAAGAAGATAGATTTCCAGAAAAAAATATGGAAGGTGATTCTAATTATTGGGAGAAAATTGATCAAGAGTTTGCTTTGCCGGCTCAGCTTTTTAGTAATTATTTGAAAAAAATTGGGAAGGAGAAAAAAGTTGAGGATATTATTCATGAATGGCAGAAAGAATTAATAGATTGGAGAACTAAAAATGGAGAAAGTCCAATTCAAAACGTAGAGAAGGACATCACTGATCTAAGAGAATTATTAACCATAAAAGCCGAAAATAATTTATTAAGTAAATATGCCACAGCCGATAGCTGTTATTATGATCACTTATTATTATTAAGTTTGGGGACATCAGAGCTTCACAAAAATCCCGAACTTCAATACAAAAAAGATGAGGATGTTGATTGGGATGAAATTTTAGATGTAGCTGTTAATGAGGGAATAAAAAATACATTTTATTCTGAGGCTAAATCTTATTTGAGAAATGACTCTTTTTATAATAGAAGTAGTAATAGAAAATATAAATATAATTTAGAAAAACACCAATTAGACTCTGATGCCTTGATTGTTTTAAATGAACTCAAAGTTTTAGATGCTTTTTATAATCATAGAGACTATGTTAATGAGTTTGAAAGTTTGCCGTCTTTTGTGGCCGATGATCTTATAAAAAGAAAAGAACGAAATGAACTATATTTTCATCATACTTTTAATAAATTCGAATCATTTAGTAATTTAGTGGCTAAAGATATTTTTAATGATGGTCGTCTTGGGGTAGTTGGTAATTTATTAGAAGATTTTGATCGTTTTCCCGAAACAGATCCTTTATGGGTTTTGGAAAAAGTTTTAAAATGTGGACATTTTATTTCTAATAAAAGCAACTCTTTAATATCTTTGATTAATGAACATATTAAAACCCCAGAAGATATCAAGAAAGCTTATAAATTAATTATTTCCCATGGAATAATAGTTGAAGACGAAGATATTAGTAATATTTTTTCGGAGAAGGATAAGTTTGATTATAAGAAAAAAAGGGAACAATTCATTTTTGACATAACTAAAGCATTAGGTGATAACGATGATCATAGAAATCATAAGAGTATTAAAGATTTAGATAAATTTTATGAAATGGCTGAAAATGGCTATGGGCCAGTTCTTTTGGAGAGAACAGGAAATTGTTATATTAATTTTGATAAAAATAAATTTATTGAAAAATTAAAAAAAAATAATCAAAGTTCTTATTGTTTGAATTATATTGAATTACAAAGTGAAATTTCTATTTCTAATTTAGTAAAAAATATTATTAATGAAGGCGATATTGATGTTTTAGCGGCTAGTTTAGGTAGTTTAGATGATGGTCCTGAAATAGAACAAGTTATTATTAAATTATGGGAAAGTGGATACGAGGATGCTGTAAAAAAGAATATTAAAGGATTTCGTGATTTATCAGATGATGTTGCACGATTATTAGTTGATTCAGATAATTATAATTTAATTCTTTCGAATATTAAAAATTTTAATCTTAGTAATAATTTTTTAAGGAGTTTAATTGATAATTATGGTGAAAATTTTTCTAATTATGATATTGATTTAAAATATTTAGAAAATAAAGAGGTTTTTGATTATTTTTTTGAAAAAGTTAATAATCCCGAGGTTCTTAAGAAATTGATTTTTAAAGGATTTTCGGCATTAAAAGAGGAGAATAGAAATAAATTAGCTGAAGCAATAAGTAAAACCGAAGCTTTTGAAGACTTTTTGTCTTATGCCCTTTCCAATGATTGTCTGTCAGATATGGATTTTCAGGTTTTAGCTATTAATTTTGATAATGTAATAGAAAAAAATGGTAAGGGGGATGAAATTATTTCTTTTGTAAAAAATATTAAAAATAAGCCAGAAGATTCTTTTTATGTTCAGAATAAAGAATTTTTCTCCGATGAAATCAATCGGGGTCTAATTTCTTTTTTTATCCTGTTATTTAATAGAAAAATATTATCTAAAAATCAGGAGGACTTAGAGATATTTTTGGCAACTGGTAAAGAGTTGGCCGATAAATTAATTGAAGCCGGAGACATTGGTGTATTAATTGCTAATTTAGAAAAATTTAAAGGGTTGGACCAAGAAATGGCCTTGAAATTATTGGGAGCCAATGGTTTAAATAAAATTATTGATAATATAGAAGTTTTTAGTAATTTAAGTAGAGATTTTGGTCAAGAATTAATAAAACTGGCCGATCAGTTTTCTAAAATTGTAAAAATAAATGATTATTATAATCCGCCATTGGACAAGATGGTCTCTAAAACTTCTGAAATATTTGGATCTTTTGCCAGTGCTGAAAATTTTAATTTAATTAAGGGCGTTGATAGTAATGATAAGGAAATTGTAAAAAAATTGAAATTAAAAAAAGGTGGTAATGATGGATTAAGAGAGTTACAAGAAAGGTTCTCTAATTTTAAAAGAGAAATTATTTCAGAGGATTTTAATCCTGAAATTTTACTGCAAGAAGATAATAAGATTTTGTATTTGCCATATTTTCAGTCATATATTAGATACAATGAATCTCAATGGGGTAAAAAAGATGAAGAAAACTTTAAAAAGATTATCGGTGATTATGTAAACTATAAAAATAAAGGGGAATTAAAAGGGCTTAATCCTAATTTTACTTCTAGTCCGGAATTATCAATAGCTAGATCCGATGAGGGGGCCAGAGACAAGTATCAATTCAATGAACATTTTTTAAATAGATTTTCGGTTTTAGTTAATTCCATCAAAAATGCTAAAAATTTATATCAGGAGAAATTCCCTCTTAGTAAATTAGTAAAAGAGATTGAGGAAAAAAGAAAATCATTGATCAGTGAATTAAAAAGTAAGTCCGATAATATGCCCAATCCTCAGGCTAAGGAGGGAATTAGTCAGAAAATAAATTTATTAGAATCGGTCAATATTAGAAGCGTTAAAGATTTTCAGGAAAATTTTTATGCTTTGGCTAGAAATAAAGAGTTTAATGAGTTGTTGAGACAGGTAGTTTTTTTGATCAGCTTTTCTAGAAATAAACAGGCCCTAGATTTTGATTTGGATGCTGTTAATTTGGAAAAACCTAAGTTAGATGATATTTCTTGGACTTTAGATTTTATTGACCATATTACCAATCAAGAGACCATGGATAAATATTTTACCGATAAAAAATCTAAAAAAATTTTTAATGAAATAATTTCGGCCCAAGCTATTAGTGATGAAATGGTTCTACTGCAAAGCGAGGGAGGTCAATCTGGGGGCACAACCAAAATTCAGTTAATTCCTACTAGGGGAATTTTAAATGAGTTTTCTGGATACGTTGCCGATGCTTGTTGGGCTTCAAAATATGATAGTGTTGCCAAGGAGTTCCCTAATTTTACTTCAGTTATTATTAGACAAAATCCAGATAACAAATATGAGAGATTGGCCGGAGCTTTTTTGTTGATTGAAACTGAATCAAAGCGTGGTGATCGTTTATTGGTTATTAGAGGCCTTAATCCAATAGAAAATTTAATTAATTCATTATCGGTTAAAGATTTCTATGATAAGACTATAGATTACTTAAAGCAGTTAGCTAAAAATGATAATCGCAAATTGGCTATAGTGATTGATGAGGCTTCTGGTGGCTCGGCTACTAACAGGAAGGTGCTCTTTAATTATTTAGAGGAGTTATCAAAAAAATTAGAGGCGATTGATTTAAAGTCGGAGAAAGACACCACTTTTAATGGTTTAAATCATAATATCGTCAGAAAAACTTATTTGGTAGATTAATCTTTAATTACATAAAAAAATATTATCTTTGAATAACTTTTTAATTTGTGCTATTCTAATTTCATGATTATTGAAGTAAAAAATTTAAGTAAGAAATTTAAATCATTTACAGCTGTAGATGATGTTTCTTTTTCAGTGGAAAAAAAAGATATCTTTGCTTTCTTAGGTCCCAATGGTGCCGGGAAAACAACTACTATAAAAATTTTGACTACTTTGCTCAAGCCTAGTTCCGGGGAGATTATTCTAGATGGTTGTGACCCGGTAAAAAATGGCAATAAAGCTAGATATTCTTTTGGTATTGTTTTTCAGGATTCTAGTTTGGACGAAGAATTGAGTGCTTATGAGAATATGGAATTACATGCCGTTTTGTATAGAATACCAAAGAAAATTAGAAAAGAGAGGATTGAACAATTATTAAAAATTGTTGAATTATGGGATCGGCGTAGAGAAGCAGTTAAAAAATTTTCTGGAGGAATGAAGCGAAGGTTGGAAATTGCTCGGGGATTATTGCATCATCCTCAAATTTTATTTTTAGATGAACCAACTTTGGGGCTCGATCCTCAAACCAGAAATCATATTTGGTCATATATAAAAGAATTAAATGAGAAAGAGGATGTTACTGTTTTTTTTACAACCCATTATTTAGCTGAGGCTGAAAAATATTCTAGTAAAATAGCTATTATTGATAAAGGTAAAATAATTAGTCAGGGAAGTTCACGAGAATTAATGGAAAGAACTCAGACCGATTCGCTGGAAGATGCCTTTATAAAAATAACCGGGGAAGATATTCGAAAAGAAGATTATTCGGCCGTAGATAGAATGCGACAGCGACGTAAAGTATTTAAGCATTAAATTATTTTTTATGGCAATTATTTATATATTGTGGTTGAGACAAATAAAAAGATTTTTTAGATCCAAGGCTAGGATTATTGGATCCATTGGCCAGCCTTTGCTTTTTTTGGTGGCTTTGGGTTTTGGAATGGGCCCTATTTTTGAAAAAGCCGGAGAAGGTAATTATATTTATTTTTTATCTCCAGGTATAATTGTTATGACTATTTTGTTTTCATCTATTTTTACTGGAGTGGATATAATTTGGGATAGACAATTTGGTTTTTTAAAAGAAACTTTAGTAGCCCCAGTATCTCGTTTCAAGATAGTATTAGGCCGGATTTTGGGAGGGGCAACTACCTCGTTACTTCAGGGTGTTATTGTTTTGATTATTACTATTCCAGTTGGTTTTAGATTTGATATTGCTATGTTACCCTTGGCTCTTTTGTTTATGTTCTTAATCGCTATTTTCTTTACTACTTTAGGGACAACCATTGGGTCAATGCTAAAAGATATGCAAGCCTTTCATTTAATAATGAATTTTTTGGTTATGCCGATATTCTTTCTGTCGGGGGCTCTTTTTCCGATAGAACATTCTGTTGGAGTTTTGGAAATTATTACAAAATTAAATCCCTTGGCTTATGGAGTTGATGGTGTCAGAGGGAGTTTAACAAGCAATTTTTATTTTAGTGCCGGAACAGATTTGATTGTTTTATTTATCGCCTCTATTTTAATTTTGTTATTAAGTAGTTATATTTTTTCTAAAATTGAAGCTTAATATTTTTTTAAAATAATTATTGGTTAATTAACTATTATATCATTTTATGATATTGTTATATTGTGATCAAGATTTCTTGATCGCTTTTTAAATTTGGTTGACAAAACAGTAAATTTTTACTAAGTTAAGAGGAATTAATTTGAACATTAACAAACAATAAATAGTACCATGAAAAGAATCGGTATTTACGGAGAAGAGGGCAATGTCTTTTATCTATCTTTGAAGGAGTTGGTTAAAGATACGGTTTTGTTTTTAATAAAAACGGATCTATTAAAGGCCTTGAGCGCCGATTCGGCGAACATCTTGGTGATTTTAATCAATAAAAAGGAGGAAGAAGCTATTGACCTGAAATTACAATTTCCCCAGCTGGATGTCTTTTTTGCCTCGGGTGGAAAGAAAAATTTTTCACCCCAGGTAAAAGTCATTGATATCAAAGCTAATCATCGCTATCTGCATTTTTCTACTTGGTCAGAGTTATTGGTCAAGCTGAACGATCAAAAAACCTGGTTGAAACCTGGGCTAGTAACTGTTAAGGGGCAAAAGGATATTTACAAATTCTCTTCACAGCTTCAACTCCCAGAGCTTACTCGTTTGGATCCCAATTTTTTTCTATCCTTTCTGTATTTTTGCCAGACAGAAACTGCTTGGATGGCTGATTGGTTATACCATAGCTCTAAAATCAGACTCAGAATTCTTAATAAGCTCCCGGAAAACAGAAAGCAGAAGAGATTCGTAATCGAATGTAATAATTTCTATCGGGGCTTAGAGATCCTTGGCGAGGGCGATACAGTTGCTTTCTATCGGTTATTTAAGTATGAATTTGTCCTTCTTTCTTTGGCTGAAGTAATTTCGGCTACTGAAAAAATGATTGAGGTCGAGTTTCCCTTGGAAATATACGGAAGGGCTTTACAAGAGAAGGTAATAGCTAGCCGGAACGAATGGAATCCAGGAGTATTTGAAAACTTATCCGGTCAGGAAGAAAATTACTTTTGTCGTACTGCTAGCGTCAAGAGCCTTTTGTTTAAGGAATATCACAAATTCCTGAAAACAAAGTTTGATTATCGGGATGAAAATTTATGTGATGGACCAATTCGATTTTGGCAGGCGGAAGATAAAGTGCCGGTCAATCGAGTTTATCTCCCCATTCCAGATATTTGCTTGAAGAAAGCAACTAAAAATATCTTGAGTGATCCTGGTCAGGTGAGTGCTTTATATGAAATGCTCGGTCCTCGACCTATTTCCTTGATTCAAGGTGGTCCTGGTTCGGGCAAAACCTTTGTAACGGCAGTTGCCGTGTCTCAGATGGTGCGAGCCGGTCGTAATGCCTTGGTTGTGGCTCATAGTAATAAGGCTCTTGATGTTTTGCTAAGAGAGATTATGAATTATGTGCCAGAGAAAAAGATTTTTAGGTTGGGTAATAATATTAACTCTGTTACTAATGACCGAGTTAGGAAAAGACACCTTGATTATCTAAGAGGAGAGTCTTTTAGCGGAGTAGAGAATATTCAGAAATTGGCAGAGAGTAGTAAGGGGGTGGTTTTAGGGGTGACGGCCAATTCATTTGTTTTGGACCATACTTTATCAATTCTTTTGTCCAAGGACTCTTTCTCTAATAATCAACCGATTATTTTGGACTATGTTTTGGTCGACGAGGCTAGCAAAATTAGCTTTACGGAGCTTTTTGTTATTGCTAATTCTGCTGATAAACTGGTTCTAATTGGTGATGATGATCAGCTAAGCAAAATTCCTTTGCCAAGTGCCATTACAGATCATATTATTCAGTCTGCTAAGGATTATTGGAAGGATGGGGAGTTAAGTTTTGCTAAATTTTTCGGGAGAAACAAGAAGCTTTTGGCTGATATCAGTTGGTCAGAAGTGGAAGAATGGCATCAGCTTTATAGTCGAGGAGACCTGCTTACTGCTTTTAGACGAGCGGGCCTACCAATCGTCTCTTTGCAGTTTAATCGGCGATCACTTCCAACCATTAACCAAATGATCAATGAGGTTTTCGGTAAAAATTTGATTCCTGGGAGATTCAATTACAGCATTTCAGGACGCGTCACTCTTCTAGAAGTTGTTGGTCAAGAAAGAATTAGTAAACGTTCTTTCTATAATCCACAAGAAGCTAAGTTGGTTGAAGAGGAGCTACTCAAGTTTTACAAGAAACAAGAGAAGGTCGGAGAGGTGAGGTTATTTTCGGTGGCTGTCATCTGCTCGTATAAGGCACAGGTAAATTTTATTAAAAAGCGTTTGAGAAAGTTTTTTCTGTTTCACAAAGTTTTTCAGAAACAAGTAAACCCAAAGAACATCGACGATGTGTTGGATAAAATTGTGGTTACAGTTGATGCTTATCAGGGTGATCAAAATGATTTAATTATCATTACTCTAACCAGGTCCAATGAAGAGAGCCGAGTTGGTTTCTTACAGGACCTGAAGCGACTATATGTAGCTTCTACTCGAGCTAAGGATGAGGTAATTTTTATTACTAATCAACAGACCTTGGTTACTAGTGCTCATCTTGAAGTTCGGAAATTTGCTCAAAATTTGGCAATATTTTGCCAGCAACATCGAACCTTAGTGAAGAAATAAAACAGCCCCCTCGTTGAGGGGGCTTTTACTTGTGGCTGTTGGCGCTATTAGCGCTAAGGAGGCTTTTTTTCGGACACCTGTAAATCTTCAGTTGAGATTTTAGGGGGTAAAAAGTGCGTTGGTACCCTTACTGCATCAGCACGTTGACCGAAGATTGAGGTACCTCCTGCCCCAGCTAATAGAGTGACCGGTTGGCCAGCCTCCGATTGCCGAAGTAAAGCTACAAGTTCGGAAAAAATACATAAAATTCTTTTCATGACTCCTCCTAGCTTGATTTACTTAAATTATATATAAAAATTTTAGTAAAATCAAGAGCTTATAAATTATTGAGCTTTTCTGACTAATATTAATTATATCTATAGAATGTCGTGTTGAGCCTGTAATTGTATAAAAAATTGTTATTTTATTGGTATTATGTTAAAATTAAGCTAATTAAATTAATTTTTCTCTTAGGTTTCTTTTACTTATAAACGGTTCTTATTATTCTGGAAAGAGTACAATTATTAAAGAAATAATGAAAACTCAGGATAATTTATTTCATCTATCTTACGATTCTCTAAAATAGCTTTTTTTTAAGTGTAACTAAGTGTAACTTTGAGGCTTATTATTAGTAGTATTGCTTTTAATTTTGTGATATCATTAAATATAGTCTATTTATAATTAATATTAAAAAAATGAAAACAAAAAATTTATTTTCCTTATCAATTTTATCATTATTTATTTTTTGCTTAGTGGGTATTGCTCAGGCTGAAAATGGTAGTACCCAAGGTAGAGAAGAAATAAAAGTTCAACCGAAGGTCAACAATACTTCTGTAAATTTGGACGGTGATAAAGCTCAGAACAAAAATCAAATTCAGATTCAAACCCAAATTCAAATCCCAGTTCAGACTCAGGCCCAAATTCAAACTCAAGCTCAAACTAAAACTCAAGACCAGGCTAAAGATCAAGCTCAAAATCAGGTTCAGGCTCGGGATCAAAATCAGTTTCAATCTCAAGTTCAGGCTCAGATTGAAGCCAGAAATGAAGAGTCAAAGCAACCTTTAAATGAAAGAGTTTTAAATTCTATGAAAAGAAGATCTCAAGTAGCTACTGCTGTTTCCGAGATGCTTAAAGTAGCTGACAGAAATGAAAGATTGGGTGAACAAATTAGGGTTATTGCTCAAAATCAATACAATAATCAAGATAAGATTGAGGCTGGTTTAGAGAAAATTCAGAAACGTAATAGATTTTTAAAATTTCTTTTTGGAGCTGATAAAAATGAAATTAATAATGTTGAAAATTTATTGAGTCAGAATGAAGAACAATTAGCGAAATTAGAAGAGATTAAAAATCAATTCAATAATGAAGCTGATGGTGCGGTTATTGCCGAGCAAATTAATAATTTAAGAACTTTTAAAGAAGAAGTTGATACAGATTTGGGTCAGTATAGAAAAGGGTTTAATTTGCTTGGCTGGTTGCCAAATATTTTTTCTAGATTTAAAAATTAATTTTAGTAGAGTATGGATTATTTACAAGAAAATTTGCCAAATTTAATAACTTGGTTATCTACTAACGGACTAAGGATTTTAGTTATTATTATAATAGCTTTTATCGCTAAGAAATTTATTGGAATTTTTGTTCGTCGTTTAGTTAATCGGGTTGTTAATACTAATAATAATTATAGCAAAGAAGCTCTTAAAAAAAGAAAGGATACCTTAAATAGGATATTTTCTGTTTCAATTGGGGCTATTATCTGGATATTAACAGCTTTTATGATATTACAGGAGCTTGGTGTTCAGATTGGTCCATTTTTAGCCGCAGCCGGAATTGCTGGCTTAGCTTTAGGCTTTGGTGGCCAGTATTTAATTAGAGATCTTATTAGTGGTCTTTTTATTATCGCCGAAAATCAATATCGTATTGGAGATATTGTTTCCTTTGATGGGACTAGTGGAACTGTTCAGGATATTACTCTGAGAATGACTACTTTACGAGATTTAGATGGTGTGGTACACTATATTCCTCATGGAGAAATAAAAAGGGTTTCTAATTCAGCCCGAGATTTTTCTAGAGTAAATTTTGATATTGGTGTTTCCTATAGCTCTGATTTGGAAAAAGTGATAGCAGTTATTGATAAGGTTGGTCAGGAATTATCTGAAGATCCAGCCTGGAAAGAAGCCATCATTGATCCACCTAAATTTTTACGGGTTAATGATTTTGCTGATTCAGCTGTGATGTTGAAAATTTTGGGTGATACCAAGCCTTTGCGTCAGTGGGAAGTGGCTGGTGAATTTAGAAAAAGACTAAAGCTGGCCTTTGATAAAGAGGGGATTGAGATTCCTTTTCCTCAGAGGGTTATTCATCAATCTAATAATTAATAATAAAAAATATGGCCTTAGGACCACATCGAGTTGGAAAGAGAAAAAGTAGCAAATCTCACAAAACTGCTAAACGTTTAGAAGTTAAGCGTGTTATGTTAGAAGAGAAAGCTAAAAAGCGAACCGGAAAACTCAAGAAAAAATAATTTAAATAATTTTGATTAATTATTAAAGTATAAATGACCAAGCAAGCATTATTGGAGGAGTTGAAGGGTCGTTTATTGAGTGACAAAACTCTACCTTTTAAAAAATCAAATTTAGTTTTTGGCGAAGGCTCAGTTCGGGCCCAGATTTTTTTTATTGGTGAGGCTCCAGGGTTAAAAGAGGATCAAGAGGAGAGACCTTTTGTCGGTCGCTCTGGACAACTTTTGACTAAAAATTTACTTGAAATTGGAATAAAGAGAGAAGATGTCTATATTAGCAATATTGTGAAAAAAAGACCACCGCAAAATAGAGATCCCGATCCAATAGAGATAAAAAAATTTGAAGGCTATTTAAAGGAGCAAATAGAAATCATAGATCCTAAAATAATTGTAACTCTTGGTCGTTTTGCTATGAATTTTTTCTTACCGGAAGCTAAGATTAGTTTATCTCAGGGTAAAGTTTTTAAAGTTAATAATAGGCTTATTTTTCCGATGTTTCATCCGGCAGCGGCTATGAGAAGTGCAAAAACTATGGCGGAATTTAAGAAAAGTTTTAAAAAGCTATCTATTTTATTAAGGAAGCAGCCATTAATTTGACTAAGTTAAATTAAAGTAGTATATTATAATTGTTCTGGTATAGGGACGGTTCAAAAATCCGCCATTCTTTATATCAATTACGTAAATCACGTAATTTTTTATTTTAAAATTATTAATATGGAAATAAGAAATATTGCTATTATTGCTCATGTTGATCACGGTAAAACTACCTTGACCGACGCTTTAATGACTCAAACCGGAATGACTTCTGGTGATATTAGTATGGATAGTAATGCTTTGGAGAAGGAACGAGGAATCACTATTTACTCTAAAAATACCTCAATTTTTTATAAAGATACTAAGATAAATATTGTAGATACTCCTGGGCATGCTGATTTTAGTTCCGAGGTAGAGCGAATTTTGCGTTCGATTGATTGTGTTTTGCTCTTGGTTGATGCTCAAGAGGGTCCCATGCCTCAAACTAAATTTGTTTTAAAGAAATCTTTAGAATTAGGTTTGAATCCGATAGTAGTGATAAATAAAATAGATAAACCGGCAGCTCGTTGCGCTGAGGTGGCTGAGATGGTTTATGAATTATTTTTAGATTTAGGAGCGAGTGACGAACAATTGGAATTTCCGGTTGTTTATGCTATTGCCAAACAGGGTATTGCTAAAATAAATTTAGAAGATGATTCTGATAATTTAAATCCTTTACTTGATACTATTTTAGAAAAAGTTAAGATTGCTTCTAATTCTGAATCTGAAAAACTTCCCTTGGCGGTTCAGCCTTTTAATTTGGCCTATGATAATTTTTTGGGACGTTTAGCTATTTGTCGTGTTTATAGTGGAATTATAAAAGCAGGACAAAATGTTGTTGTAAAAAATATAAACGATGAAATCAGAACTAGAAAAATAAATAAATTATTTACTTTTGAGGGAATAAATAGAAAATAAGTTAGTGAAGCTCGAGCTGGAGATATTGTGATGATTGCTGGACTTCCAGAAATATATATTGGCGAAACTATTTGCGAGAGTCCTGATCAAGAACTTTTACCAGCGATTAAAATTGATGAGCCTACTATTTCATTAAATTTTTTGATCAATAACTCACCTTTTGCTGGTCGTGAAGGAAAATATGTTACTAATCGTCAACTGAAAGAGAGGTTGGAGAAGGAGTTAGAGGTTAATGTTGGACTAAAGGTAGATTTCTCAGATTTGAGTTATTATAAAGTTTATGGACGAGGGGAGTTGCATATTGCTATTTTATTAGAGAATTTGCGTCGTGATGGTTTTGAATTACAAGTTTCCCAGCCTCAGGTTATTATAAAAAATATTGCTGGAATCGATCATGAACCCTTTGAAGAGCTAACTATCGATGTGCCAGAGGATTTATCGGGAGTGGTTATTGAGAAATTATCTAAGAGAAAGGGTCAAATTATGAATATTAAAAATATCAATGGTCAAGCTCGTTTGATTTTTGCTATTCCGACTCGAGGGCTTTTGGGATATCGAACTGAATTTGTGGTTGATACTAAGGGAGAGGGAATTTTGTGTACACATTTTTTAGACTTTAGACCACATGTTGGAAAGATTGAAAAGAATGAATTAGGTTCGATGGTTTCTATGATTTCTG